>JBBITW010000181.1:0-7075 GCA_037440525.1 Deltaproteobacteria bacterium | reverse complement strand
GCCGAGAAATCTTTCCTAAGGTTCCTCGCTTCGCTCGGAATGACAGAAAAAAGAGACTCGGAATGACAGAAAAAGGAGACTCGGAATGACAAACATGGCATACACCTCATTGCGACACAGCCTCAAGGGGAGAGGAGATCAGAAGTGATTCACTTTTAAAACTTAAATGTCTACTTTTTAATTTGGTAAAACCTAAATTGAGCGATTCTCATCCGTTAGGAATTGGAAGACATAATGGAGATATTTTCGTGGTAATTGATATGGATAATGGATAACATAAATTTTATTGCATATTTATGTATTTTGTTATATATTTTTATGTATGAGAACAACCATTGAAATTACAGATGAGCTTTTTCGTAAGGCTAAGGAGAAGGCTGCAGCAGAAGGGGTCGCATTGCGCGAAATTATTGAGAATGCACTTCGATTTTATCTATCAAGGCCTCGAAAACGTGGAGATTATAAACTGAGGTGGCGAACAGAAAAAGGGCGGATTCTTCCTGGAGTCCGTCTCGACGATCGAGACGTGCTCTTTGACCTAATGAATGGTCGAAGATGATTGCTATTGATACTAACATTCTTATCTATGCCAGACGTGAAGAAGCCCCGTTTCATGAAGAGTCAAAAGAATTGATAAAAAGTCTTGCAGAGGGGCATGACCTTTGGGGCATTCCTTGGCCATGTATCTACGAATTTCTTCGAGTTGTTACACACCCAAAAGTTTTTGATCCCCCTACACAACTTGAAGTTGCCCTTGAAGATCTTAAATCACTCATGAAGTCTCCATCTCTTGTCTTATTAGGGGAGGGAGCTGGACACTTTACATATCTTCATCATATGATCAGTTCAGGGAAAACTGTGGGAAATCTTATCCATGATGCTCATATCGCTGCTCTGATTCAAGAGCATGGTATCGATGAATTTTGGACTACAGATAAAGATTTTTCAAGATTTTCAGGTATAAATATTAGAAATCCATTTGAGAAATAGGAGATCCCTGAATAAGTATTTAAAACGAGTCTATAAATCCTTTTCTGATTACTTTTTCAGAACTCTCGAACTGAATTTTTGACAATTTAAAAGAGATAGGTTATATTGGTTTAAGCCACGAAGGCGAAAAGGGTTTGAAGACCCATTGCTTTCGTGGCTTTTTATTTTTTGAAGTATGGATAAGAGAAGAAATTTTTTTGATCATCATGCAGAGACATGGGATAGGGATCTCCAGTATGAGGCGAAGAGGTTAAAGCTTATAGAGGTTGTAAAGGCCTTTGAGCTCTCGCCAGGAGATTCCCTACTGGATGTAGGGACAGGAACAGGGATTCTTCTTCCATTCATAAAGGAGGCAATTGGTCCCAGGGGAATTCTTTTTGCAATGGATTTCTCTTTCAGGATGCTTGAGCAGGCAAAACTTCGTCCAGGAATCGAAAAAAATATTATTAACGCCAGTGTCGAAGCAATTCCATTTCAATCAGATAGATTCGATAGGGTCACATGCTTTTCCGCTTTTCCACATTTTCCGAATAAGTTAAGGGCACTCTCCGAAATGGTTAGAGTTCTAAGAAGGGGAGGAAAGCTTTTTATAGCCCATCTACATAGTATTGAGGAGATCAACCAACTACACAAGCATATCGGAGGGCCAGTAAGCAATGACTTTCTTCCGTCGCCAGATGAATTTAGAAGACTCCTAATCGAATCCGGACTTGATGAAGTCTCAATTATAAATGAACCAGGGAGATTTTTAGCTCGAGGTAAGAGGGTTTAATGCATCATTCAATAGAATTGATCGATGTTCATGTAAGGCTCGGCAATGTAGTTGTTTTAAAAGGAGTGGATGTTGAGGCCAAACCTTATGAGTTTATATCCATCATAGGGGCAAATGGTGCAGGTAAGACAACACTTCTGAAAGTGGTAAACGGGATTCTTCACCCCTTTAAAGGCCAGGTTCATGTTTTAGGTGAGGAAATCGGGAGTTGTAAAAATTTATTCAAACTGCGGAAGGAGATTGCGGTGGTTCCCCAGAAATCGAATTCCAATCGGTTCCCAATTCTTGTGGAAGAGGCGGTAATAATGGGTCGATATGGAAAGATAGGCCTATTGAAAAAGCCAGGTTCAAAGGACTATGAGAAGGCAGAAGAAGCAATGGAGGTGGTTGGGATAAAGGCATTCTCAAAAAAGTCCATCCACGAGCTTTCAGGTGGAGAACAACAGAAAGTGGCCCTTGCGAGGGCATTGGCCCAGGAGCCTTCCATCTTACTCCTTGATGAACCAACAACATATTTAGATAGTGATTCTTCTTTGGAAATCATGAAAACCATATATTCCATCCATTGCAAAAGGGGGCTCACAACACTCCTTGTCTCCCATGATCCTTACTGGGTAGAACAGTTCAGTGACAAGGTATATCTTTTGAAAGATGGGAAGAGCCATTTGCTCCGGAAGAAGGAATGAACCTTTTTGAGGCACTCAGTTTTCCATTCTTACAGAATGCTTTAATAGCTATCCTTTTCGCAGGTATAGCATTCCCACTGATAGGGGTCTTTATCATCTCTCTAAATCTTATACCTCTGAGATTCGCAATGATGCATATCGCACTTCTTGGAGGGGCTATAGGCCTTTTCTTAAAGGTAGATCCAATGATCCTCGGTCTGGTATTCTGTGCAATTTCCTCAATGGCAATGGGACCCCTATCAGAGAGGATGAAGATGGGATTAGGCACCATTTCAGGTTATTTTATGACCCTTACCCTCGCCATTTCGTTTATCCTTTTTTCAAAGGGGGATATTCATGTCATTCAAGCCTTTAGCATTCTGTGGGGAAATGTTCTATCCCTTACCCGATTAGACCTTTTCATAGTGGGGATTTTGAGTGTTGCCATCCTCGGCATGATACTACTTTTTTTCAAAGAGATTCAAACAATTCTTTATGATAGAGAAGTTGCTATGGCTATAGGCCTTCCAGAGAAGGTCTTCTATTATTTGATTGTCTTCATTTTGGGGCTCACCATTGCAGTATCAATGCGCGTAATCGGTGCACTTCTGGTTGATGCATTTGTTCTTTTGCCTGCCATGGGTGCCTCGATAATTTCAAAGAACTTAAAACAGATGTTTTTCTTCTCTTCACTCTATGGATTGATTTCGGGGATTTCTGGGCTCTACATCTCATTTCTCCTCGATGTCCCAACAAGTTCAACCATAATCCTCATTACATCTCTGATCATAGGAGTAAGTATCTTTATAAGAAGGAGGTTTGTATGAATGGGTGGATAAAAACCATATGGCTATTGATCTTCTTTTTGATCTCAACATTTCTTTTTCCCTTTATAAGTATGGCTCAGGTGGTAGTGGTATCCTCCACCTCTCTTACAGGGGCTATTGCAAGGGCAGCTGGTGCCAGGGAGATTAGGGTTTTAACCCCTTCGGAGATAAGGCATCCTCCGGAGTATGAACTGAAGCCCTCAGACCTAATTAAATTTGAGGGGGCAGGGATTGTAGTCTATGCAGGTTATGAAAAGATGGTTACAAAATTAATCGAGACATCGAAGAATAAGAATATTATCCCTGTTCAGGTTGATACTACTACCTCTCCGGATAATCTAATAGAACAGGCAAGAAAGATTTCTAAGATCTTAAAGACAGAGAGGGAAGAACAGGAATGGGAAGTGAGATTTAGAGAAAAGTTGAAAATCCTGAAGGAAAGGCTCACTTCATTTCATGGTAAACGAGCAGTTGTTCATAAGTTTGCACAGCCATTTGCACGATGGGCAGGACTCGAAGTTGTTCAGGTTATAAGTCCAGGAGAGCTCACTCCAAAGGTGGTAGCAGATGCGATTTCAAAGAAACCTGAACTGGTGGTGGATATTGCACATTTTCCAATCATCAGGGTCATTGCTGATAATTTCAGATGCAAATACATTCAGGTAATTAATTTCCCGGGTATTGGAGATACAAAGACCCTCGAGGATATATTCGAGTATAATTTTAAACAATTAACAGAATAAAAGAGGTGTAGGCAAGCACTGAGGCTTGCCACAATGGGAGAAGGGTAATCACAAGGAGATAAATTTTTTATATCGTTTCAAGGATGATTCTGTGGTCAAGAAGATTCATCTCTTTGATTCTTGCTTTTAGCCTTTTTTGCTCCCCAAATATATTTTGAAGATAGAGTTCATCCTTTTCAGGGCGAAGGATAGAGATGTCTTCGAGGACAAGTTCTTCCTTCCCCTCTTTTAATAAATATGCATTTGCCTCACACATGGTTTTCACCTCCCTAAAAAATGACAGTGTCATGTCTCATTTATCTAAATCGTTTCACGATGTTATGATCTCCTGGATTCGTTTAACAAGTTGATCAACCAGATGGGGAAGAGGTTCTCTGGGTGCTCCGATAATTTCCACCTCCGGTATCTTTAAAGGGAGAAGAAATTTCTTGGCATATGATGAACCAATTGCCTCGGCCATTTTAGGTGTCAGCTCCCCCATCATGGAGTTTGCTAACAGGATACTTATTGTTCCAATAATAATATCAACGGATTTTACTGTTTGAACAATAGCATTTTCTCCTGAGGCACCTTTATTCGCCCCTGCCTTTAGCATGGCACCTGTGGCCATCGCATTAGTCCCAAGGCAAATTACCTCAATCTCTTCTCCTAACGCCTCTCTGAGGCGTTTGATTATGAGGCTTCCAATACCTCCTCCCTGCCCATCAATAACAGCAATAGAACTTCTCTTCTTTTCCATATGATTAATTATAAAAGATAAAAATAATTATTCATAGAGCCATAGCTCTATTTGATAAAGAGCAGGATTCCTATCCTGAAAAATAAAAAAGCCACTAACGGAGCCTCCTTCTGGAGAATGACCTTCGTGGCTAACCTTTATATAAATGAAATAATTTCTATTGTCAACAAAGGTTCTTTCTGACCGTCTATCACTTTTGGGTACTTCTTTCTGTAGTATTTTCTAACCAGGAGAAGGAGCGTGGTGTTGGTGGTGGAAGGATTTATTAATGGGAGCATAAAATAAAGGACACCTTAATAAGGGTTCGGCAAGCCACAAGGGCTTACCCTACGAGAAATTAAAAGTTACAAATTTGTAGGGTAAGGGCTTGTCCCTTACCGAAAATGGTGATAACGAAAACGGTAAGCCACAAGGGCTTACCCTACGAAGAAAATTAATAATTTATTCCGTAGGGCAAAAGGGCTTGTCCCTTGCCGTATTTTGTTTAATTATAAGTTTTTCAGAGACCTCAATTTCCATTGAAACTCCTATGACTTAATAGGGGGATAAAAGTGATAGATGGTCAGAGGTTCTTGGAAGCTCTGAAAAAAGATATCTCTGAAAAAGTATAAAAACGAATTTTTGGACTGGTGAGGTGGGGTGAAAAAGGCGGATCAGTCATTGCGAGCACGTAGGGCGTGGCAATCCGACGGAGTCGTTGCGAGTCCCCCTGCACTTGGAGACTGTGTTGTAATGTCATTCTGAGGCTTTAGCCGAAGAATCTATGTTTTATAAGGATTTGAATTCTATAGATTCCTCGCTCCGCTCGGAATGACAGGGCGGGGGATTCCTCGCTCCGCTCGGAATGACAATTTGGAAGAGATTGCTTCGCAATGACAATCTGGAATCGCTCAGTTTAGATATTACATAATCAGCAGTTATTTTCTTTATCCACTTGTCAAGAAAATTTGCGATGAATTATTGCTTGAAGAATCTTATGATTGCATCTGAGATAGCCCGTGACATTTTCTCCTGAAACTCCTTTTGCTTGAGCAAACGTTCATCCTCTTTATTTGTGATGTAGGCCATTTCTATTAGCACGGAGGGTATATCAGGTGCCCTCAGAACTATAAAATTTGCCTGACGGTAGGAGGGATATTTTAGTTGGTTGACTTTTTTAATCTCCTCAAGGGCAGATTCTGCGAATCGAAAGCTTTCCTTCATCGAATTGTTCTGCATCAGGTCAAGGAGAATCTGGTTTAGATTTGGATCCTTTGTGATAGATGCAGGTCTTAGAAATGCACCACCGAGGATATTTGACATATTTTCCTTATCCGCAAGGAGTTTGGCTGCCTGGTCTGTAGCCCCTGAAATAGAGAGACAATATACAGAGGAACCCCTTGCCTGACGATTAAAACTTCCATCTGTATGAATACTGACAAAGAGATCAGCACCATAATCTCTTGCTATCCTTACCCTTCCTTCAAGGGGAATGAAATAATCTCCCTTTCGAGTGAGAAAAGCCTTAATTCCGTTTTCCCTTTGAAGAAGATTTACAACCCTCTCTCCAACCTTCAAGACAATATCCTTCTCCATTGTTCCCTTCGGACCCACAGCTCCAGGATCCTCTCCTCCATGGCCAGGATCGATGACTACAATCTTCGTGCCCTTTGGAGAAATTCCCTTCTGTTTCTTTCTCTCCTCCTGTTCTATTTTTTCCTGGCCTGGATCAATAAGGTCAATCACCAGACGATGGGGCTTATCGAGATATGGTTTGAGAGTAAAGATATCTGAGATGAGTGACTTCTTTTGGTAAAGGATCAATCTTATCTTCTCTTTTCCGAGATCGATAAGACGAATCCTGGATAGATATTTGTCATTCACAACAAATTCATTCTTCGATGGAAAGGACTTTATACCTTTCAGCTCCAGAATGTATTGTGAGGGATTTTCTTGCTCAGGGGTTTCGTATTGAGCTGGTTCTGTGAGGTCGAGCACCACCCTCGTATGGTCAGGAGCTGACCAGAACCTGATATCTGTAATTCTTGAAGAAAATGAATCACCAGGTGTAAAAAAGAGAATTTGAATGGTGAGAGCTAAAAGAATAGTAATTCTTTTATAAAAATACCCCATCATCTATTTTAATCGATATCACAATAAATAGAATAAGTCAAATGATTATAACGAGGGTTCTAAAAAAGTCCTGAAATTCCACCTTACCCGTTCCTTCTCCCCAAGAGGCTTTGTCGCAATGAGGTGTATGCCATGTTTGTCATTCCGAGTCTCCTTTTTCTGTCATTCCGAGTCTCTTTTTTCTGTCATTCCGAGCGAAGCGAGGAATCTTAGGAAAGATTTCTCGG
>JBBITW010000180.1:0-7185 GCA_037440525.1 Deltaproteobacteria bacterium | reverse complement strand
ATAAAACATAGATTCTTCGGCTAAAGCCTCAGAATGACATTACGACACAGTCTCTCAAATGTAATGTAATTCGATGGTCTTTATCCTTGGTGGGAAAAGGATGACATTGAGTTATAATTTCCCGACCGTTACAATACAGTCTCTTTGAAATTAAAAAAGAAGAAATAGGAACAGAAATCCATTCCCCATTGGAGAATGGGTTTCCATTCCTTAATTTCCTTGCAATTTAAGGGTTTATTTTTTTGGTGGGACGATTGCGTCTCTGCAGGCCTTTGCAATACGCATCTTCACCACTGTCTTTGCAGGGATATTAATTGGTTCACCTGTTGCAGGATTTCTCCCCACCCGTGCCTTACGTTTTGAAAGGACGAGTTTCCCAATCCCAGGGAATGTAAAAGCCCCTGCCTTTTTGGTTTCAGCGATGGCCAATGATGCCATCTCATCGATGATTGAAGAAGCTGTCTTTTTAGAGATATCAAATTTCTTTGCAAAGTGGGAAACGATTTGTGCCTTTGTGATAGGTTTTTTACCTGCCATGGTTTTGCCCTCCTCTCAATATTTTTTCACAATATTATAAACAAATTTTTTTAAATAGCAAGTATAAAATATTTAAATTTTTTACTGGAGCGGGCAACGGGGATCGAACCCGCGACCCTCGGCTTGGGAAGCCGATGCTCTACCATCTGAGCTATGCCCGCCTTTTCAACAAATACAATAATAGAAAAGAATAATGATTGTCAAGAATATTCTTGGAGAGCTCTGAAAAAGTCCTGAATTGACTGGGATGGTATGGTTCCAAACCCTTTGCCTGCCTATCGGCAGGAGCTAATCCTCCCTCACTTTAATCCTCATCCCCTTGAGACTGTGTCGCAACGAGGTGTATACCATGTTTGTCATTCCACAACAGCCTCCTTGGGAAGAGGGAAGGGTGAGAAAGAATTCCTTTCTTTTTAAATCTCTATTAACTCTGTAGGGAGATATGTTAATCTTTCAGATCCGCTTTCAGTTACAAGTATCATATCCTCTATTCTAACTCCCCCCCAGTCGGGTATATAGATTCCAGGTTCTATAGTAAAGAGCATTCCTTTTTGAAGAATATCTTTATTTTCTCCATTTATTATTGGGGTTTCGTGGACTGAAAGACCTATTCCATGCCCCAAACCATGGCCAAAAAAATCTCCATATCCATGATTTCTTATATGTGACCTTGCTATTTCATCCACCTTTAAGATAGGGATACCAGGACGAATCGATTCTATTGCCATATCATGGGCTTCTTTGACTAATTTATAGATTTCTTTCTGCTTTGAAGATGGCCTTCCGCAAATTAGAGTGCGTGTTTGGTCTGAGTTGTATCCTTCGAATCCTCCACCAAAATCGATCAGTACGAAATCTCCATCCTCAATATGTTTATCAGAAGCCTTCCCGTGGGGAAGGGCTGATCTTTTACCTGATGCCACAATGATGTCAAATCCCAGGGACCTTACACCATTTCTCTTCATGAAGAATTCCATCTCCAGGGCAATCTTACTTTCCAGAGTACCTTCTTTTAATATTCCTCGAATATGTTCAAATGCATTTGAGGAGATATCGATTGCAGTCCTTATGAGTTCTAATTCGCTTTCATCCTTAATGGCTCTGAGATTTTTTATCTCCTCCTCAAGCGGTATAAGTTTAAATCCATCGCCAATTCTCTTTGACAGGGATTGGTAAAATGAGAACGAAATAGAATTGGATTCAAAACCTATATTTTTTAGACCCAAATCTAATATGAGAGAAGCAATACCATCCAGTTTCTTTTTGTATTGTATAATCCTTGCCGATTTTACTTCTCCTTCTGCCTGAGTCCAATAACGGGAGTCCGAAAGGAAGAGGCTTTCCTCCTTTGTAACGAGGAGAAGCCCGTCACTTCCTGTGAAACCACAAAGGTAACAGATGTTTTCAAGGCTATTAAATAAGATTCCATCCAGGGAAAAGGATTCTATAATCTTCCTTATCCTTTCCTGCCTCGGTTCATAAAGTTGAAGAACCATTGATCTTTTTCCTTTTCCTAATATTTTCTAACCATCTTTTAAGGATATCTATTTTTTCTTCCTTTGAGTGGGATTTTGATTGAATGTAATTGGAAGATAAACCCAGTCTTTCTTCCAGTTCAGTTAGTCTTTTGTTTATCTCTATATCTTCAGGATTTTTTTGCGATAGGATTCTATATATTTCATAGGCCTTTTGTAGGTGGCCCTGTTGGTAGTATATTTCTGCAAGGGTTTTTGTTGCGATTCTATCCATTTAAAAATATGCAAAAAGATAAAAAATAATTTTTAAAAAGTCAAGGTCTTGAAAAATGCAGGAAAAAAAGGGAAAATATTGACTTAGCAACAGATTTAAAATAATATTAAACCGTTTTCAATAATGGAGATTAAAATGGAAAAGAAATATCTATTTTCACCAGGTCCTACAATGCTTCCCCCGGAGGTGCTTCTCAAGATGGCAGAGCCTATAATGCATCACCGGGAGCCTCAGTTTGAGAAGATATTTGCTGAAATAAGAGAGGGATTGAAATATCTGTTTCAGACTAAGAACGAGGTTTTGGTCTTTACCTCCTCAGGGACAGGTGCTATGGAAGGGGCTGTTTCGAATATCCTATCGAAAGGGGACAAGGCAATCGTTGTTCGTGGAGGAAAATTTGGAGAAAGATGGGGGGAAATATGTAAGGCATATGGTATCGAGTTTATTCCTGTGGATGTGGAGTGGGGTAGGGCAGTTGAGCCCGAATGGATTGAGGAGATCCTCTCCTCAGATCCTGCCATACGAGCGGTTTATATGCAGGCGAGTGAGACATCAACAGGCGTTAAACATCCTGTTAAGGAGATTTCTAAGATTGTAAATAGGTATGAGGATAAGTTGATTGTTGTAGATGCAATAACAGGTATTGGTGTTTTCAATATCCCAATGGATGAATGGGGGTTAGATGTCGTGGTCAGCGGATCCCAGAAGGCTTTGATGCTTCCACCCGGGCTTTCCTTTGTTGCATTAAGTGACAAGGCCTGGGGGTTTGTGGATAGATCAGACCTGCCTAAATATTACTTTGACTTTAAAAAGGAATTGAAATCTACTAAGAAGAATCAGAGTTCCTATACGCCAGCCATCTCCCTTTTTATCGGATTGCGAGAAACGCTTAATATGATTCGGAGGGAAGGGCTTGAGAATGTTTTTAAGAGACATGCAAAGCTCGCCCGTGCAACCCGTGAGGCTGTCAAGGCGCTTGGACTTGACCTATACGCCCCTGATTCACCAAGCGATGCAGTAACTGCGGTCAAGATACCGGAGGGTATAGATGGAGAAAGATTGAGGGCCCTCTTCTTTGAGCGATTCGGTATTACTGTAGCAGAAGGCCAGGATAAGGCAAAAGGAAAGATCATAAGGATTGCCCATCTTGGTTATTACAATGAACTGGATATGGTAATGGTCATTTCAGCCCTTGAGATGCTTTTGAAGGAAATGGGTTACTCGTTTAGGCTGGGGGCAGGGGTTGCGAAATTGGAAGAGGTGCTGATGGGGGGATAATAAAAGAGTTTTTAACGAATCCCAAGGAGAGGTTAAAAGGAGAATCACAATGGAAGAGGTTAAGAAGATATTGATCTGCGATCCCTTATCCCCAAAGGGATTGGAGATATTGGAAAATGCTAAAGGTATCAAATGTGATATTAAATTAGGTCTTTCACCTGATGAACTTAAGAAGGTCATCCCTGATTATGATGGGGTTATTATAAGAAGTGAGACAAAAATAAGAAAAGATATTATAGAAGTTGCAGATCGGCTGAAGGTAATCGGAAGGGCAGGCATCGGGCTTGATAATGTGGATCTCGCTGCGGCAACAAAGAAAGGGATTGTGGTTATGAATACACCTCAGGAGAATGCAATTGCAGCCGCGGAGCATACAATTGCCCTGATGATGGCAATCTCGAGAAAGATTCCTCAGGCAACAGCCTCCATGCGTGCTGGAAAATGGGAAAAGAAGAGATTTATGGGGGTGGAACTCTATAAAAAGACACTCGGGATAATAGGCATCGGAGTCATAGGCACAATTGTGGCTGATAGGGCGAGGGGATTAAAGATGAGAGTGATAGGTTATGATCCTTATCTCTCCAAAGAGATTGCCGAAAAGAAGGGGGTTGAACTTGTAAGCTTTGATGAACTTCTTCGGAGATCAGATTTTATAACCATTCATACCCCATTAACTGATGAGACCAGGAATCTCATAAATAGGGATGTTTTTGATAGAATGAAGAGGGGTGTGATAATAATTAATTGTGCAAGGGGAGGGATTATTAATGAAAAGGATCTTTATGATGCTATTAAGGCAGGGAAGGTCGGAGGTGCTGCCTTAGATGTTTTTGAAGAAGAGCCTTCTATCGGGAATCCACTCTTCGAACTCGAGGAGGTTATAGGGACACCCCACCTCGGAGCAGCCACAGGAGAGGCTCAGGTGAATGTCTCAATCGCCATTTCTCAACAGATTGTAGATTTTTTCACCGCAGGGGAGGCCAGAAATGCAGTGAATATGCCCGCGGTCAGTAGAGATATTCTACCAATGTTACAGCCATATCTAAGATTGGGAGAGAAGTTAGGTAGTTTTTTGGGTCAGATATCCAATTATGCGATAGAAGAGGTTTTGATTGAGTATCATGGAGAGGTTGTCGAATATGGAACAAAACCAATAACAGTATCCGTTTTAAAAGGGCTTCTTACCCCCTTTGTTGGTGAGACGGTAAACTTTGTAAATGCCCCGGTGATGGCGGAGGAGAGAGGGATAAAGGTTACAGAGATGATAAGCACAAAGGCAGAGGACTTTGCCAGTTTAATTGCCATAAATGCCCGATCAAAGATGGAACAGAATTATATCGCCGGGACACTTTTTGGGAGAAAAGAGTTGAGGATTGTGAAGTTAAATGATTTTTTCATAGAGGCTATTCCAGAAGGTTACATCCTTCTGGTAAACAATTATGATTGCCCAGGAGTAATAGGAAATATAGGCACTGCATTGGGGAGTAAGAATATTAATATTGCAACAATGCAATTTGGCCGAGATAGAATGGGTGGCAATGCGATTTCACTTCTTCATTTGGATTCACCTTTGCCACCAGGGATGGTGGGTGAAATTTTAAGACTACCAAATATCATCTCGGTCCGCCAGATCCAACTTTAAAAGGTTTAACAAATGTTACTGTTCATTCGGGACAAGCACGAACCATAAAAATGACCATTTTGGCATCCTTACACTAACCATAACCGGATGCTTTTATTTTCAAATTAAACTGAGGGTGAATATGGCCAGCGTTGTAATAGTCGGAACACAGTGGGGTGATGAAGGTAAAGGGAAGATCGTGGACTTATTGACTCGATATGCAGATACTGTTGTTCGATTTCAGGGGGGTAATAATGCTGGCCATACCATTGTTTTAAGAGGAGAGAAATTTGTATTTCACCTTATTCCCTCTGGTATCCTTTATGAAAATAAGAAATGTATTATCGGCAATGGTGTAGTGATCGATCCTGAGGTATTGATCGAAGAGATCGATGAACTAAAGAGAAGAAGGTATTTCCTCGATGATTCACAGCTTATGATAAGCGAGGAGGCTCACCTAATCCTTCCTTATCACAGAATGATAGACATTGCCAGGGAACGAATTTTTAAGATTGGAACAACTGGCAGAGGGATAGGGCCAGCATATGAAGACAAGGTAGCCCGTTCGGGCATCCGAATGATTGACCTCCTTGATGAAAAGGTATTTCGCAAGAAGTTAGAAAGTAATCTTATACAAAAGAATATTTACTTAGTCCAGGTATTAAAGGAGAAACCCTTTGATTTTTTAGAAATCTTTGATAAATATATTAAATTTAAGAATCGGCTTGAAAGATATGTGAAGGATACATCGATTGAAATTTACGAAGAGATTTTGCAGAAGAGAAACATTCTTTTTGAAGGCGCACAGGGAACATTATTGGATTTAGATCATGGGACATATCCTTATGTTACAGCTTCCAATACTGTGGCCGGAAATGCCTGTGCAGGTTCTGGAATTGGCCCTACAATGATAGACTCTGTAATTGGTGTAGCAAAGGCCTATACAACACGTGTGGGAGAAGGCCCATTCCCAACAGAATTAAATGATCAGATTGGAGAAAAGATAAGACAGAGGGGAGGGGAATATGGAGCAACAACAGGGAGGCCACGGAGATGTGGTTGGTTGGATATTGTAATAATCAACCATGCAATAAGGTTGAATGGAATTCGTGAGATTGCCATTACAAAATTGGATGTATTGAATGAATTTAAAAAGATAAAGATATGTATTGGATATAGATTTAACGGAAAGATTTTTTACAATGTACCGTCAGACATAGAGATATTAAAATCTTCAGAACCTATCTATGAGGAGCTTGATGGATGGGAGACAGAGATAAGCGGAGCTAAAAACTTTTCAGAGCTTCCATCTAATGCACAACGTTATATTCAAAGGATAGAAGAATTGATAAAGACAAAAATTACTATAATATCTGTAGGTTCTGAGAGAAACGAAACTATAGAGTTGGGAAATCCATTTTTGAATAAATATCGAAGTTGAGCTTTCATGTAGTTTACTTGACAGATAGAGTGTTTTTTCTTAATCTTTAATTATATGGGCCGTTAACTCAGGAGGTAGAGTATCTGCCTTTTAAGCAGAGAGTCGCTGGTTCGAGTCCAGTACGGCCCACCAGGTGTCCCCATCGTCTAGTCAGGCCAAGGACACCGGCCTTTCACGCCGGCAACAGGGGTTCAAATCCCCTTGGGGACGCCAAAAACCTCAATCGCTCAGCTTGAAAAAGAAGTATAATCCTTTAGGAAACATCACCAGACCACAATATCTCTGCACTCTTAATTAAATCTCTTTCTCCACCAAAGACCTTACCATCTTCTCAATTATATCTTCAGAAGATGATTTGTGAGTGGAAAGAAATGGCATTTTTGGTCGATTCCGTTATTTGGGAAATGCGAAGGTAGCAATTGGAAACTATAAAGTATAAGAAAGAGATTCCAGGCTTAAATGTGGTGGAGAGGGGATGAGAATCATCTTTTTAGCCCTTGATTCGTGTAAAAAGGAATTTATTGATTTTTTCTCCCAGTTTGATAATATTTTTGTAATT
>JBBITW010000179.1:0-7214 GCA_037440525.1 Deltaproteobacteria bacterium | reverse complement strand
TCCCTCTTCATTGGGACTCTTCCTGCAACATGTAGTGAATGTTATGTATGTATTTTGTGTCATGAGTCTTTCAGTTCCCTCTTCATTGGGACTCTTCCTGCAACCCCCAGCTAAAAATTATAAAAAATAAAGGGGTTTTATCGCAAATAGAAGGTATAATCTCCGAAAATAACTCCTCTGCATAAAAACCCCTCTCATTTTCGAAATTGGTTCTAAAACTACCAGAACCCATGACTCACCAACTTCCCACAAATGGTTTATAAACATTCCTATCACCCCGGAGGAAACTCCCAATCCCCTGGGCCTGTTTCAACATAATCGTCTTGATCTTATGCTTCATCCCCTCAAATCGCTCCTCACCATCAAGCCTTTCAAATATTTTTTGAGCAATCGCTTTCCTTGACTTCTCTTCAAGCATCCCTTCTTCATTCACTGAAATTTCAGTTCCTTTACCTAAAAGAGCAATAATAGCCCTATCAACTACCTGCTGCCTGAACTCCTCAATCAAATCCAGAACAAGACTTGGCTTTCCAGCCCTGTCTGTATGAATGAAACCTCCATAAGGATCAAGACCTGCAAGGATAATCGCTTTTTCAACCTGACCATATAGAATTCCATATCCGTAATTTAACGCCGAATTAATAGGGTCCTTTGCTCCACGACCTTCCCTGCCTTCCCACTTAATATCCTCGCCAAACATCTCTTTAACCGTATCCCAATAAATGGCAGAAGAACGGCCCTCAATACTAAGTAAAATTTCCCGAACAGTATCAATATTCTCTGCTTCTATTTTTCTAACCTCTTCTTCATAAGCTTCAAGCTTTTCACAGTTAGCTTCCATTAGAGAATAGAGATCCTGATTTACACTCTTTCTATATCGGGCGAAATACTTTAACAGGTTTCTCTGGTTCAATATTTTCCCTATCGCAAAAGCCTTTCCAAGAATTAAACCCCGTTTATCCCCGAGGGCTATCATCTGCTCTCGTCGGGTTTTTACAGTGCCAACTAACATCGGACTCCCAAGTCTTCCATAAACCTCCCCATTACCAGAAATGAAAACGACATCAATCCCTCTCTCAGAACATACCTCAATTACATCACTTGATATTGTTACTCCTCTCGATGTCACAAGCACCGATTCAAGGTGTATAAGTGGAACTTCCTCAATAATCTGTCCCTCTGCTTTTACTCGTAAACGTTCACTATGTTTACTGAGAAATAATCCAAATCTATCAAGGATTAACTGTCTTTTTTCAGACATCTTTTTTAATCTTTATTGTCCACATACATCGAGATATGGACAAATATTGTAACAACTATCAGGTTTTCCGGGGTCCATCTCATCATCGATCATCCTCATCTTCTTGTCTCTTTCTTCAATGAACCATTGCCTCAATTCATCACTTATGTGATGGAACTCTCTTTTGAGCCTGATTTGATTATCTTTAAACCTTACATAGATTATACATCCAATATCAACTGGAAATTCATAAAGTGATTCCATTACCATTGCATAACCGGTGGTGGTAAGCTTATGGAACTCCCGTTCTGAAGGATCAAATTTTATATCTGCAACCATCCCCTGTGAAAATATATATCCATCCACAGCAAGATTCTGGGAAAGACCTAAAAATGTCCCATTTAATCTCTGTTCCACCACTACAGGAAGAACAAGAAATACGAAAGAATCCGCTTCACAATAGGGATATCGAGACCGAATATCATCAATCCTATAAGCAATTCTTGTTTTTTCAAACTCCCACAATAATTTTGCCTTGCTTATCATTTCTGGAGTCAAAGGGGTTCTCTCGTTTAGGTCATCTGTATCTCCAAAACCCCATCCTTTTGCTACATGTTCAACATCAATTTCTCCAAGTTCATAAATAAATTCCTGACTGGTAATAGAAGGGTTTCTGTAAATTAAGATCTTTGATTTTGTAAACACCTCTGAGACAATTCTATGGAGAAGGAGACCTTCAACCATAGCCTCATTTGTTCTAAATCCCACTTTGCTGACCTTTTTAAGATAAATATCTCTACCTGTTTCACAATATAGGCTTGCTATATCAGATATCCCAAGGCGAGACCTGTGAATGGCCACAATAGGTGGTTGTGCCCAGTTCCATCCTCTAAGATCTGGATGGATTTCATCACGCCTTGCTTCCATCAGGAGCTTTCGTGTAACATATTTATGTTCCTCAGGGCTAAGAAAATACATTTTTCATCCCTTACATACAGGCCTGAATTCACACTCACGACAGCGGCCTTTATATGGTGTCTCGTCAGGGAATTTTTCCTCAAGTATCATCAACCGAATCTTTCTAATCTTCCATTTCAAAAACATCTTTGCCCCTTCGCTAAAGGGAACAGAGCGTGTGCGTCCATCCTCAAGACTATGGATAAATCCCCGGGTGGAATATTTTCTATAATTTTCTTCAAGTAGAAGTCCATAGCCTATCAACTGATATTTATGATGAAGAGCCACAGAATGGGCTCTGGAAAAGGATCCATCCTTGAAGTCAACAGGAATAATCTCATTATCTAAAATGAGTGCCATATCGAGCATGCCAGTAAAGCAGAGTGTCTGAGAGGCCAATCTTAAATTAAATAATTTTGTAGTCCTGGTCTCCTCTTTTGGACCAAGATCAAATCTTGCCACAGTCCGTCTCCTCTCCAGTTTTTCTTCCTCCTTCTGCCTGAGCTTTCCCTCCTCCATTTTATAAGTTATCGGTCTGAAACCAGGCATTAGATAATTGAAATAGACAATTCTCGGGCAATAGAAGAACTGCTTTATATCGCCAACATTTAATATCAACCCTTCACTCTTTTTCATCTTTCTTAACAATATATTCCATTTTAAGGGTTAAGTCTTTTTCACAGACCGGAAAGATCTGGATATTTCCAGGTTTCTCTCCAATTAGGCGTTTTATCTTCTTAAAGAGCGTCTCTTTCTGGTTATGAGAAAGTTCTCCAAAGAAGGCAGAATATTGTATTCTTTGAAGCCCGAAATCAAGGCAGACGTCTGCAATCCTGTTACGAATCTTATCCTCCACAATATCATAAATAACGATACAGTTCATTTCACTATTTCTATTATTGGCTAAACCAATGTTCGGCCAACTTCCTCGATTTGATCAATAAGAATGCTTTTCCAATAGAATTTATAAACCACATTTAATCAGATATATTTATTTCTAATAAGCAAACTTTATATTTTAGAGGTAAAATGATAATATAACATTAACCCCCAAGTCATTCCTTTACTACAACCTCTGTCGTCCCAATGTAAAAGGGGAGACCTTTATCCTCGCACTTCTGAAAGGAGTCTTTGGAGCAAATCATCGACATTCAGTTCTTTTGCCCACTTCTCTAAATATGATCTATCAAGTCCGTCACCTTGAACCCTGGCCACATGAACCGCATCATCAAACTGCCTTTCAGATTGCCCCATCTTTGACCATTCAAGTTTTGCGAGGATTGTATCCTCTGGTGTAGCAAACCATCTTTCTCTTCCCAAGAAATTGATTTTACACCGCCTCTTAAACTCTTCAATACTAAATGGCCTGAGCTTTCGTAGGATGATGTCGATTTTAAATCCTGTATCCTTATGAATGATATTCAGCATCCGAGTAGTGGCAAACGCTTCTTTGGCTGCATCAGGGTCAGCATAGAAACCTTCTCCCAAATTCTCTATTAGCCGCAACAACGTTTGAAAATCGGTTTCTACAACTATATCCGCATCCTGTGTGACTCGGGGAACACCATGAGCATTGCTTGCGAAAGCCCCGGTTATCATGAACGGGATATCGAATTCATCAAGCCGATCTAGCAGTATTTGGAAGACTTCTTCTGAAGTCATACAATAAGGTCCTTAGCTTCTGGATAGGCAGCAGCAAACAAGGCGTCTCCAAGTCTCAGTTTAATGACTGCCAGTTTGACCTGATGTTCAGTATAATCCGGATGCCGCATTCTCACCCCTTCTGCGAGAAGCTTCTCCGCAGTCCGGGCAAGTTCAATGCCTGCCTGAAGCCGCCCTTCCGCACCCATTTTTCTGAAGATTTCGATCTGAATATTTTCCGCTTCAACAGTGGTGTCAAGACGTTTCATGATGCTTTCTTTCTTCCGGTCTCTTTCTCACCCATCCCTATCTTTTTCCCAAGCCTGATTCGCGATCGGCGACCGGTTTTGAGATTGAAAACCCATTCACCCTCACGGATCATGACTGTGCCCTTGTAGCCGAATCTCTTCACAAGATACTTGATAACAGAAGAAACCGGCAGAACCTCGAATCCCTGTATCACGAGTTTACCTTTACGCCTCTGCAATCTTTTCGATAAGTTTCTTAAACACTGTTAATCACCTTTGCAATCTTGATATCCACCTCGATCCCTTCAAGAGGATCTTTTAAAGGAAAGACTTTAAGATAGAGTGCCTCTTCGAGCATCCCCTCAAAAATCTTTAGGTTTCGTTGGTAGTCAGTTTTAGTGGATTTTATGAGGTCAGCTTCAAATTTTTCAAGAAGGGTTTGATCTTTTATCATATCTTTTACAACCCTCCATTAAAAATCTTATTCAAATCTTATCCTCTGAGATGACATAAATAACGATAAAGTTCATCTTATGAATAGATTTCTTTCATCTTTTTTTCTACAAGGTCTATAATTCTCTTAGCAAGAACCATAGCTTCCTCAGCCTCTTTTGGATCGTCATAGAATCTTGAAGGAACTCCCCCTGGTAGACCATTGGGATAACGTGTAGGAATATAATATTGGTCCAATTTTTTCGCCTGTGTAACTTCCTTGAATTCCGCATCTAACTCCATTGCCAATCCCAACAAGTCGTCGATCGAGTGGGTATAAAATACTTCGAATGATTCTACTTTAAAATATAGATATGCTTTTAGAGCCTTTTCGGCCGCTTGCTGAAAATGAAAAAGGGCTAAATAGAACCTTTCCCTCTTTCTTAAATCATCAGCATCTTCAAATTCATCTTTTGCCTGTGTTAACCATCTATCGGATTCTTCTTTACGTGGTTTTTTCATAAATCACCTTACCTTTAATTACATTTTGCAAGAAACTACTTGAAGGAAGTTTTTCTTCAAACTCTTTAAGATTATAAACTATGATGTTCGATGACACCTTTCTCTCAACGCTCTGATATATTTCCCCCATCCACTCTTTACCAGTTTTCGTCGAAGGCATTACTACAAATAAGTCGATATCGCTATTTACATCCACGTCCCCTCTCAGAAGTGATCCAAAAAGAATGACTTTTAGAACCCCCATATTTTTTAATTGATCCACAATCGAATCAAGGCACTTCTCCAATCTTGCCTTTCTTTCAGCTTTTCGATGTAAGATTTCAGAAATTTTTAGCATTGGTCTTACGGCCTATCCATTTAGAAAATCTCATCTAAAGGATCAACAAATCTCATCATAAATTGAAAACCCTCACGAGTAAGTATGCTTTTACTGAATTCTTCCTAAATAATTTCTTTACCATCAATTTTTTTTCAACCATTGAATTTAAGGAATTACCCGATTCCAGAATATTTTATAATGTCGATAAATTTAAAATCTTCGCTCATTTACACCCCAACCCTTATAGAGTAAAAGGTAGTTTCTTATAAATGACCCAGTTTTCACCCCGTCGTTCCTCAATAAGTGGCAAAACAAAAATTTTCGAAAAGTAAGGATTACCTCTTCTTTCTTTACTAAACGGATTGACTTGTGCAAATGTGGTCTCTGGTTTTATCTCATTCAATGTAGAAACAGGCCTTCTCATAAGATTCAATGCCTCAAGCTTAAGCTCTGTAGTCTCTTTACAAGTAAATTCCCGGTTAGGCTCTTTCTCTTCAATTCTTCCAGTCCCTTTAGTGAGGGAGTCAGTTGTTCCCAAACGCCTTAAAGATGGGCTATCTCGTCCCCTCTTTTTTGGGGTTTTAAATAGACCCTAAGCGGTCCTAAAAAATGGCAATACTCCCTAATACCAAAGGACTCCTCAAATCCTCTCTTAGGAGGCTTTGAAGGCTTAAGTCTTTTAATAAAAAACTTTAGGACTGCTAACCTTTCAGGAGGTTCTATCTCCAATTGTGTCGCTTTAATAATTTCAAAAATCTCTTCTCCATAAATCACATTTCCTGTATATTTTATTGCAGCATCCACAAGGGCAAGCCTCAAAGCCGCAGGGCTTGGAATAGGTGAAGTCAAAGAATAGCTTGGAGATAGATTCGGAATCCTATAAGAGTAAAGTCCTGCAAAATCAAGTTCTCCCCATATCCATGACATAATTACCCCTTATTTTGCTTCTGGCATACCAAGTTTAAAAATGTCTTTGTCTACCAGCCCATTTATGATGTCGCAAAACTCAGAAAGATTGTTGAATTTCTGACAAGATAATCTATCCTGTTTCGTAACGAGGTTTTCCATTTCTTCCATAAAACCATCTTTAAGAGGACTGATTATTGGAACAGGGAAATTTGTTTCCGAAGTCACAACAACACCCTCTATTGCTTCCGTATGAGGGAGTCTCGTGGATGTCATTGCCCCTTCTGTCCTCATAAATGTAGCTTTATATGAATTCAAGGCTAATTGATAACGGTTTTTTCTTTTATCATCCTCTATTACATAAGAATAATCTACTTCATTCAAACCTATCCGCCATGGTTGAAATACGGATACGATTGCATATACTCCGGATCGAGTTGGCCTGTGATAAATCATCTGAGCAGTTACCTGCCTTTCTGTAGCCTCTTCTCTTCCCTCCTTTTCCTCAGCCTCTTCATGGGAACGTCCTACCATTGAATGCCTTGCATGGATATGTATGTCTCGATGAGTTTTCTCAGGTATTCCCAATGTCCATCCAAATTCCACTGTTGAAGGCCTTGCTACAGCAGGCCTTTGAACAAGAAACCCATGCAAGTCACATAAGATGCATGTAGAAATTGCTGTTTTGATAGCCTTATCAGGCTTATCTTTACCTTGAATGAGAGGGTTCATATCTGCTTTTTGTGGATGGAATTTTTGACATGCTTCGCAAAACTGACTTTTATCCTCTTGTAGTAACCAAACATTGTAAGCATGAATATGCTTAAGCATTTCACCAGATATCCCATCAGTTTTTTCTCCACTCGCTAAAACAACAGTTCGAGGTTCTGTCACATTGCCAACCGTTCCTTCATTATTTAATGAATGGAGATTCCATGTAGCTCTTCCT
>JBBITW010000178.1:0-7278 GCA_037440525.1 Deltaproteobacteria bacterium | reverse complement strand
CATCAAGTGCGGGGTCCTCGCAACGACTTCGTCGGATTGCCACGCAATGACTGATTATTAAAGGCCTTTTATAAAAAATCGTTAAACTTAGTTTTATGAAAAACCTGAGATTCTTATAAAGATTAGAAAATTTTAATATAAATTTAATCTTATTTTAATTTAGGCCTTGTATAATTATTTCAAAAGAAAAAGACTCTTACCTCCTCTTTTAGATTTAAAAAGATTGAATCCACCAAGATCAACGATTTTGGTGGATTTTTTTATCTCAATTACTGAGTTGTTATTTCATTGCATCTCGAAGCTCTCTGGTCAGAACCTCCACTGTTCCTCTTGTCCCTCCTGTGAGCTTCCTTCTCCACTCCCCATCGGTCTCAAATCTTTCTTCACCGATTCTTTCTGCCCATGGTCTTATGGCCTCCCGTATACCAAAGTGATCAAATGGGTCACCTTTTAGCTCACGAGAACGTGCCATAACGTCAGGACTTACGCGAATAAATGCACGAAGCGCAGCACCCGTTTTTATACTATATTTTCTTCCAATCCAGGCCTTCGGAAAAATGGTCTGAATGGCTTTAAAGTAATTTAAAAAGAACCTCTTTCCATTCTCTTCAATTTCCTTATATCGATCCTCTCCACCAATCTTCTCAATGTTACTAAAAAGTTCAACCATCTCATCTGCCAATGAGGCCTGAGAAACCTTCCCCTTTCCAACCCCTAATACCTTTATCTCCCCTTGGAGCGGGGAACCTTCCTCCTCATTCAATCTCCTGATAATGTCATGGGCCAAAGCTTGATGCCTATCTGCATAGAGCCTCCGACCTGAAAGAGAGATTAGATGGGAGGGGTTGAGCTTTGTATGCTTTGCATTTATTGTAACAAAGAGCTCAACAATCTGACGGGAATCCAGACTGTCGAAAAGGACAGTGGGCACATCAATATCCAAATCCTCCTCCCCTTTGGCACTTAGTGCAAGTAATCTGTGCTGTCCATCAAGACAGCGTAGTATCCCGGGTTCTTCTGGAATCTGAAGAAGCCCAAGATTTGGATTTTTACTAACAGGAGAAAAATTTAGTCTCCTTTCCGAAATCATAATCACCGCCCCTGGAATTGCAGGGAGGTTCTGTGCCTCCTTGCAATCGGTGTAGTACTGGACCAGTTCTCTAATCTTTTTCCGAATCATTGGTCTTTGAAAAGCAGCCTCGCTTCGTCCAATACGCTTCTCCAATATCTCCCAATTTATAAGGGGTGACCTTGAAGGCCTTCGCCTCTTCTCTACTTCCTCAATAGTAGAATAACTGAGGACTTCAAATTTCACCAGCTTCTGAATATCCTTAGATGTGAATGAGGCCTGATAGAACTCCACGCCAAACTGCTTAACTTTATGGGCCGAAACAGTGATCATACTCGCCACCTCCTTCTTAAATGGCTATTAGATTATAAATATCAAAATTTTTAATTATTAACAAGAAAATTTTTTGAAAACAAAATAATTAACTTCTAAATTGATTGGTTCTATATTGTCATTGCGAAGCATTCTCTACCAAATTGTCATTCCGAGCGGAGCGAGGAATCTATAAGATTGCCACGCCCCCGCATCAAGTGCGGGGTCCTCGGAGCGACTTTGTCGGATTGCCACACAACGACTTATCCGCCTTTGGCGGAAAGGCTTTTGGTAAAAAATCCCTCAATTTAGGTAACTATTAATGAAGCAATTTTAATGAGAGCATTAAATAAATGGAATCTACTGGTCTTAACCCCTCACCCTAACCCTCTCCCCACGAATTTGAGAGAGGGAAGGGAGTGAAGTAACCCTCCCCATTGAGACTGTTTAGTAATGTCATTCTATAGATTCCTCGCTTCGCTCGGAATGACAGAAAAAGGAGATTCGGAATAACAGAAAAAGGATGTTCGGGATGACAGAAAAAGGAGACTCGGAATGACAGAAAAAGGAAGCTCTGAATGACAGAGAAAGGAGACTCGGAATGACAAACATGGCATACAACTCATTGCGACACAGCCTCATAGAGGAGAGGGAAGGTCGGTACGACTCGCAACTGAGGTGATGGGGATATTGGTATGGGGCAGAAGATGTGATTTTTAAAGTTCTATTCTATTGATGAGGGTGATACCTGTATAATAACAGCACCAGGCACTATCCATACTGTTGTCAAAAACCCTCTTTTTCCCATCCTGAAAGAGGATTCTAACAAAACACAATCCCCCAGGTAGGTCAGAGGACCAGGTTTCTATAACTATTCCACCTCCCCAAGATTTATATTTCTTGTGATAGACCCTATCTCCAACTCGAAGGTATGTATGCCTTTCAGATCCAGACCTTTTGATTGGAGAAGTCTCATTCTTCTTTTGAGGTAGCTTATGATTCAAGAATTTTCCCCTTTTCCCAAAAGGTTACACCATTATATCAAATATTTCAAGAAAATTTTTTATACCCTCTTCTTTCTCTCCCATCTTCTATGAACCCAAAACCATTGATCCGGATATTTTCGTATTATTGACTCGAGTGTCTCATTGATGATTTTTGTGTTTGCCAAAATATCTTTCTTGATGTTTCCTGTATGAATAAGAGGAAGTGGTTTCTTTATAAATACAAGATGTTTTCGATAACCATTTCTTACCATAAATATAGGTAAGATCGGTGCTCCTGTTCTCATTGCCAGTAAAGCTAAAGAAGGGGTTGTAGGAGCCTTTTTCCCAAAAAAATCTACCCATACGCCCTCACTCCTTCTGGATCGTTGATCGACAAGAATCCCTACAAAATAATTCTCCGATAGTGCACGTATAACATTCTGAATGGCCTTTTCCTTTTGAATGATCTTAAGACCTGCAGATTTTCTAATCTCCATGACCATTCGATCTAAGTATCTGTTTTTTTTAATTGGCCTTGCAACGAAAGCGACATGTTATTCGATGAGCCTCGCAAGGATCCCGATATGCTGCCAGTTACCGATATGTGCATGAAGTAGAAGCCCCCCCTTTCTCTCCCCGATGATCTTTCTTATATCCTCCAGGCCCTCAATGCTCACCTTGCTTTTAAAATCATCTAAATCCATCTTTGGAATCCGCAAAAACTCAACCGCCATCATCCCAAGGTTCTGAAATGTTCTCCTGGCTATAGTCAGGATCTCTTCTTGAGATTTCTCATTACCAAAGGCGATATTGAGGTTTTGAATTGTAACTCCCCTGTGTTCTCTATCGAGATAAAATGATAATATTCCCAACCATCTCCCAATTAAGAGTGCCAACACTTCAGGAAGAAGATTAATAAAGAAACTAAATACCCTTACTATGAGAAACTGAAGATAGGCAAACAATTGAATTTAACCTTGTATCTAAATCCCAATAACTATTCCTCTCCCTGATAGGGAAGTGCCTCATCAATTAGCATAATCGGGATATCCTCCTTAATCTGATAGACCAGACGACAGGTCTTGCATATCAGCCCATCCCCTGCTTTATTTAGGAAGATATCTCCCTTACACTTAGGACAGGCTAAAATATCCAAGAGTTCTTTGCTAAGCGGCATCTTCATCCTCCTCAAAGGTTTTTACTCTCCTTCTTAATGATCCACTGAACCGCATCATAAAGATTTGAAGCTACATAATCAGGCTTTACCTTCCACTGATCCCTGTAATATTCCCACTCACCCTTCCCATATCCTGTAAGCACGAGGATTGCCTTTGCACCAATCTTGTGGCCGAATTCTATATCAACACCCCTATCTCCGATCATATAGCTCTTTGAACAGTCAATATCCAGATCTTTTACTGCTTCTTCAATCAGGCCTGTCTCTGGTTTTCTACACCTGCACTTCTGCCGATAAGGGGGTAACCCTGAATCAGGGTGATGTGGGCAATAATATATCCCATCAAGATGGGCTCCTTTCTCTCTGAGGAGTCTCTCCATCTTTTTATGAACCTGGTGAATAAGAGACTCCGGGAAGTAGCCTCGTGCCACTCCTGACTGGTTTGTTATAACAACGGCCTTAATTCCCATTTGGTTAAGTAAACTGATGGCCTCGCCAACATAGGGCAATAGTATAAATCTCTCGATGTGGTTTACATAGCCCACCTCTTCATTGATGGTTCCATCTCGATCAAGGAATACTGCTTTATGTCCCATATAATTAATACTACCCTCTCTCCCAATGGCATAATTCAAATCTATCAGGGGGTGTAAATCTAAGAAAAGAGAGCTGGGTTATCCAATCTCCAACATTGAAGTAAAGGCATTTCTTACCACCTACAAACTCTTCAACCTCCTCTGGAAAATGGGAGTGGCCAAGTATAACTATTTCATACCCTTCGAGAAACTTTTGATGGGCAAACGACCTGAAGGCCGGAGGAGGACCTGCGGGAATATCAATATGATACTTTTGATAACTTACCCTGCATATCATTTCAGCAATTCTTCGAGATAATCTGGGCCCGCAGACCTGGATCAAACGGTATGTTAAGGGGTTTTTAATCATCCTCCTAAATATTCGATACCTCCATAGCCCGGGATTGGAGAGATCGCCGTGTGAAATAAAAGCCCTCTTGCCTCCCAATCTTTCTTCACTCCATTCGGGATAAACCTCCACTACAATCCCAAACTGACGTAAGAAGAAGGAGTTGATGAAGAAATCGTGGTTTCCTTCAAAATATTTTATTTGAACGCCCTGATGATATAGATCCTTAAGCCCATTGAGCACTGGAAGATAATCCGAAAAAGGGAAGAAATCCTTTTCGAGGGAAGAATCATCAAAACCGAAGAAGAACTCAAAAAGGTCTCCTAAAATTACCAGATGACTCATCCTATGACTTTCTGAATATAAAAAACTGAGAAAGACCTCCATCCTCTTTGGGTCTCTTCCTGTAAAATGTCCGTCTGAGAGAAAGATCCAATCCTTCTGAGAAAAGCTCAACAAAACCTCCTATCTTCCTACACCACAGTATTGAAAACCCAGCTTTTTCATATGATCTGGATCATAGACATTTCTAAGATCGATGAAGATTGGACTTCTAAGCAGTCCTTTGATTCTCGAAAGATCAAGACGTCTGAATTGATTCCATTCTGTTACAAGAACCATTGCATCAGCTCCATTTGCGATATCATAGGCATCCTTTCCGTATTCCACCTCGGGCATAATTGCTTTGGCCTCTTCTATGGCCGCAGGGTCAAATGCCCTCACCTTTGCTCCCATCGAAAGCAACTCCTTTATTATTGTAATGGATGAGGATTCCCTGATATCATTCGTATTTGGTTTGAAAGAAAGTCCAAGTATTGCTATGGTCTTCCCACTCAATTCCCCTACCATGTTCTTTATCTTCTGAACCATCCTCTTTTTCTGCTCTTCATTTGCCTCGATAACCGAATCGAGGACTCTAAATTTATATCCTTTATCCCTTGCTATCCTGGAGAGGGCCCTCGTATCTTTCGGGAAACATGAGCCACCATAACCAGGACCAGGATGGAGAAACTTCCTCCCTATCCTGCCATCAAGTCCCATTGCCTTGGCCACATGGTGGACATCAGCACCAACCTTTTCACAGAGATTGGCAACCTCATTTATGAAGGTCACCTTTGTGGCCAAAAAGGCATTTGTTGCATATTTTATCATTTCGGATGTCTCGAGGGTTGTAATTACAAATGGGGTCTCTATAAGATAGAGGGCGCTGTAAATATCTTTCATTATGGCGATGGCCTGCTCACTTTCGGCACCGATTATTACCCTGTCAGGCCTCATAAAATCTTCTATAGCAGAGCCCTCCCTTAGAAATTCAGGATTTGAAACTATATCAAATGGTATTTCCCTGACCTGATGCTCTTTTATCAATCCTTTGAGCCATCGAGATGTCCCTACAGGAACAGTTGATTTCATCACAACAACCTTATAACCATCCATATGAAGGGCTATTTCCTTTGCAACCTCCTCCACAGCTCGAAGGTCCGCAGAACCATCATCTCGCGGTGGTGTCCCAACAGCAATGAATATCACAAGACTCTGTCTCAATCCCTCTTCAATACTCGAGGAAAAACGAAGCCTCCCCTCCTTCATATTCTTTGCTACAAGGTTTTCGAGCCCTGGCTCATAGATTGGCACCTTTCCACTTTTGAGAAGATCGATCTTCTGAGAATCATTATCTACACAGATAAGATTCATTCCAAATTCAGCAAGGCATGCCCCTGTGACCAATCCAACATAACCTGTGCCTGCAACACATATATTCATTCTAAGCCCCCTCCCTTTTCGATTCTGTGATTGAGAATAGATATTCCCTGAGTGCTTGAGACCAGTGGCGCATAACCTTCCCTGTCTCCCTTTGGAACTTTTCAGTGTTCAGAACAGAATAGGATGGCCTCGATGCGATTCGGCCCGATTGCTCTGTTGATATGGGAACAACCTTAACATCCCTGAGGCCAGAAAATTCCAATATTCTTTCTCCAAACGTATACCACGAGCAACTCCCGCTGTTGGCCACATGAAAAACTCCCCAGGAATTCCTCTTTATTAAAAGAGAAATTGCCCAAGAGAGGTCAAGCGTGTATGTGGGTGAGCCTATTTGATCACTGACAATGTAAAGTATCTTCTTCTCTTTAGCCTGACGAAGAATTGATGAGACGAAATTGTTTCCATGTCTTCCATAGAGCCACTGTGTTCGGATAATAAGACCCCGCTCTAATAGTTCACGAATATATCTCTCACCCTCGAGTTTCGATTGACCATAAACATTTATTGGGTTTGGCATGTCATCTTCGAGATAAGGTTCATTCTTTTTACCATCGAAAATATAGTCAGTGCTTATATAAATTACCTTTGACCCGGCTCTTCTTGCCGCAATGGTAACATTTTTCACTCCCTCTGTATTTACAAGAAATGCCCTCTCGCGGCCTTTCTCACATCCATCTACATCTGTATAGGCGGCTAAGTTTATTAGTATCTGAGGTCTAATCATTACAATCTTCTCGATCGAGCTCTCTTCACTTATATCAATCTCATCGATATCCCACCCTATGATCTCATCAGAGCGAAAATCGAGGCGAAGCACCTCCATCAAATCCCTTCCGAGCATCCCCTTAGCACCTATTACAAGTATTCTTCCCATTTCCAAAATAAACCTAAAATCCTCCCACCCATCCCATCATGTATATACTGGGTTTCACAAAATTCGTAACCCTTTGATATTACTAATATATTTTGAGCAATATCTTTTTAATTGCCTCCTATAAGAATTTTAAATTATTTTCAATTAATTACACCCTCTCAAATCCCTCAAA
>JBBITW010000177.1:0-7352 GCA_037440525.1 Deltaproteobacteria bacterium | reverse complement strand
CTGCTGTCATTTCGAGGCGTTAGCCGAGAAATCTTTCCTAAGATTCCTCGCTTCGTTCGGAATGACAGGGTGGGGGTTCCTTGCTTCGCTCGGAATGACAAACATGGCATAAACCTCATTGCGACACAACCTCAGGGAGAGAGGAGATCAGACTCTGTAATTCTTTATACCTTATTGATATCTTTTCTGAAAGCCATTAGGGAATTAAGTCCAGAAATTTTAGAAAATTCGGATGATTGATTTTTTGATAAAGAATGTTTATAATTTTTAAAAAACTTATAATTTCTAAGGAGGTGATAAAATAATGAAGAATGCAATATACGTTCTCCTGTCTATCTCTCTGATATTTGTTCTTGCCTTTACGATGATTGGATGTGGTGCGGACATTAAGGCAGAAAATGAAAAGTTAAAGGCGGAGAACTCAGAGCTTAAATCGGACAATGACAAATTGAAACTCGAGATCCAGAAGTTGAAGGAAGAACTCCAAAAGGCTGCTGAGAAAGATGCTACAATAAGTTCTCTAACAGCTGAAAATGAGGCATTAAAAAAACAGGTAACAGACCTGAAGGCACAATTAAAAAAGAAAAGAAAGTAATCTTTTCAAATCCGATTCCTTAGAAGGGGAAACCCGTAAAAAGGGTTTCCCTTTTTGATTCATCCATTAATATCATGGACAAAAAGAAGAGACACTCCAAGGTAAATTATAGGAAGAAGTCTAAAAGAAGGGGGAAATTTTATATATTTTTCTTTTTGATTCTACTCATTTTACTTATACCTTCACCTGGAATCTTTCTCTTCCTATACTACTCACATCAACTTCCTGACTTTAAATCCCTAAGAAAAAGAGATCTTAATTCATACTCAATTGTCTATTCCGAAGATGACGAAGTTGTGGGAAAGTTTCTGCTGGAAAATAGGATCCCTGTTCCCTATGAAAAAATCCCAAAACCTCTCATTCAAGCTTTTATTGCCGCAGAGGATGCAGATTTTTTCTATCATAAGGGTATTGATTTTAAAGGGATATTTCGAGCAATGATCAAAAATCTAATGGCTGGAAGGATTGTTCAAGGAGGCAGTACAATTACCCAACAAGTGACCAAAACATTCTTCCTGACTCCTAAAAAGAGCTTCTTAAGAAAACTAAAAGAAATAGCCTATGCATTTGCGCTGGAAAAGAATTTAACTAAAGAGGAAATTATCACTCTTTATCTAAACAACATATATTTGGGGAATGGTGCCTATGGTGTTGAAGCGGCCTCAGAAAGTTATTTCAATAAACGTCTCGAGCAACTTAACTTAGGAGAGATGGCAATGCTTGCAGGCCTGGTAAAGGCACCAAGCCGTTACTCACCTATCAGCAATTTCTTGAGGGCACGGGAGCGGCAGGCTTATGTTCTTACAAGAATGGTGGAATTGGGTTATATATCAAAGGACCAAAGAGAAAGGGCACTTCGCACTTCCTTTAAGATTCAATCAAGGGAAAGTGCCTTCTTCAGCAAAGCGCCATACTTTACAGAATTTATTCGCCAGATTATAGAGAAAAAATATGGTAAAGAAAAACTCTATCAAGAAGGCCTAAGAATTTATACAACCCTTGATCTCTCTCTCCAGAAAATAGCCCAAAGGGCATTGGAAGCTGGTTTAAGAGAATTGGATAAGAGACAGGGATTTAGAGGTCCAATTCGAACCCTTTCATATGAAGAGCTCAATGCCCTTAAAAATAGAAAGAGGACCGATCTTCGCCCTCTTCCACTAAACGAACTCCTCGAAGGCGTAATTTTGTCGAAAGATGGTTCAAAAAAATTTTATACTGTCTTTGTGGAAGGCAGAAAGGGGATACTCCCCTTTTCTGAAATGGAATGGGCCTTAAATATAAGACCTTCAAACCAATTCAGACCTAAGGGAGTCAAAACCCCAGGTGAACTTCTAAAGCCTGGAGATGTGATTTATGTAAGGATAAAAGAAACACAAAAAGGGTCCAATATCCCTATCCTAACATTAGATCAGGAACCTATTGTTCAGGGGGCGCTAATCTGTATTGAACCAGGAACAGGATATGTGAAGGCAATGATAGGAGGGCGTGATTTTAGTGAGAGTCAGTTTAATCGTGCCATATATTCTCGAAGGCAACCAGGTTCTGCATTTAAACCCATTATTTACGCAGCAGCCTTAGAGAAGGGTTATAATCCATCAAGTAAAATTATGGACTCTCCTGTTGAATATCCCGGCCATGATGGTGGAACCTATTGGGCTCCAAAAAACTATGATAAGAATTTTATGGGACCAATAACATTTCGTAATGCATTGGCCCACTCGAGAAATGTTGTGACAGTAAAAATCCTTGAAGACATAGGTCTTGGGGATACATTAAAATTTATTCGGAGGTTAGGAATAGAATCTCCAATAAAAAGAGACCTCTCGATCGCTCTCGGGACATCAGGGATTTCCATGTTGGAAATGGTATCAGCATTTTGTGTCTTTGCAAATGGGGGTGAAAGGATTAAACCAATTTTCATAAAAAAGATTGTTACCATGAAAGGGGAGGTCCTTGAAGAGAACTTCCCCTACGAAGAGCTTAAGGAAGAAGAAGATGAGGATGAAGAGGAAAATCCTGAACCCCAGTCCCCATCTCCACCACCACAAAAGGAGCGCGTGATCTCTCCTCAAAATGCATTTATCATAACCCATCTACTTGAAGGCGTAGTTCAGCACGGAACTGCCCAGAGGGCAAAGGTTCTTGGAAGACCAGTTGCTGGAAAGACAGGGACATCGAGTGACTACACAGATGCCTGGTTTATTGGCTACACCCCTTCCCTCCTGGCAGGGGTCTGGGTAGGATTTGATGATAAAACCTCTTTAGGAAAGAACGAAACAGGGGCGCGTGCTGCACTGCCAATCTGGATATCCTTTATGGATCAAGCCTTGAAAAATACACCTATTGAATCCTTCAATCCCCCTGAAGGAATCGTGTTAATAAAAGTCAATCTCCAGACAGGACTGCCGAGTGATGGAAGTTCTGACGAGACGATATTGGAGGCCTTTTCGGAAGACAATATACCATTCGATATTGGGACTCCTCATAAGGAAATTATTTTTAAAAGATCTAAGAGAGAAAAAAGTTCTTCTACAGAATCCCATTCATCCACTGCCGGATTTTAAATGGATTTAATAACCTAATATAGTCCTCCTTCCGTTATATCTCTCTTTATCATACTGTGTTTCAATATCAACAAAATTTAATCTGCCTACAGCCTCTTCAAATGGCACAGATGTAATTCTTCCATTTCTTAAACTTACCATCTTCCCAAAATCTTCCTTTACTATTAAATCTACCGCTGCTATACCAAAATACCTTCCCATTCGTCTATCATAAGCACAGGGAGCTCCCCCTCGCTGTAAATGGCTGAGTGTAATACTTCGGGTCTCCATCCCTGTTAGTCGGGATATACGATCGGCCAGAAATTCCCCGATTCCTCCTAACATTTTATGGCCAAAGCTATCAACCCCCTCTTCCTTTACAATTTCACAATGACCAACAGGTTTTGCCCCTTCCGCAACTACAATAATCTCGTAACGAGCCCCCTTCCTTCTTCCTTCTATGAGTAATTCATTAATCTTATCAATATCAAAGTCATATTCGGGAATAAGAATTATGTATGCACCACTTGATTCCCCTCCTTCGAGGGCTAACCACCCAGCGTGCCTACCCATTGTCTCAACTACAAAGATTCGCTTGTGAGAACCTGCAGTGGTTCTTAACCTGTCAATCTCCTCAGTGATAACATTTAGGGCTGTTTCAAATCCAAGGGTATAATCTGTTCCCGAGAGATCCTTATCAATCGTCTTCGGAATTCCAACAACCTTTACCCCTTCAAGATATAGTTTGTTAGCAACTCCGAGTGTATCTTCTCCGCCTATGGCTATTAAAAAATCGATATGAAATCTTTCAAGATTCTCCAGAACAGTCTTTGATCTATCATTCTTAGGGTCGTAAGGATTGGTTCTTGATGTCCCGAGGTTTGTCCCCCCATATCGGTCCCATGTCCTGACCATCTCTTCTGTTAATGTAAATATCCTCGATCCAGGATTTAGCTCGTCTCCTTGAGGCTCTACCAAACCCTTCCAACCGTCTCGGATTCCCAAAACTTCGTAGCGAATCTTTCTCATCCTCTGGAGTCTATCGTCCATAGCCGTTTTTACAACCCATTTGATAGCTGGATTTAATCCAGCACAATCACCTCCTCCTGTAAGAACCCCTATCCTTTTCTTCTCCATATTCTGCCTCCAATATCTAAAGGCTTTTCTTATAATTAACAAAGCCTCTTACAGAATGTGATTCTATCATTTCCTGGCCAGTAGTAGTCTGAAATCCTCGCCTCCTCCTGAAATCCTCTCTTAATATAGAATTTTTGTGCCTTTTCATAATCCTTAATCGAGGAGGTATCGGCAAGAATCATCCTTCCATTCTTCTCTTTCACTTCCTTTTCTAAAACATCCATGAGGTTTGAGCCAATGCCCTTCCCCTGAAAATCGGGTTTTACAACAATCCAGTATATATCAAAAGCCCCTCTCGTCATTGGGATTGGACCATAACAGATATAACCAACTGGAGAATCATCCCCATCTACCATACATTTGATTGTATAGTCTTTTTGGCAGGGGTCTTTTAGCACAATATCAATCAATTCCATCGCAACACATATCTCTTCCTGATTAAATACATGAGAATCTATTAGCATGGATCTTAGCTTCTCCCTGTCTTTTAAAACCAATGAACGTATTTTCATAAGATCCCTTTTAAATTAATAAAAATTCAAATTAGCTAAATTTTAATAAAACCTAAATTGAGCTTTTTTTACTAAAAGCCTTTATTTATTAGTTGTTGCGAGCCCGAAGGGCGTGGCAATCTCATAGATTCCTCGCTTCGCTCGGAATGACAGTTTGTTTTAGATTGCTTCGCAATGACAATCTGGAATCGCTCAATTTATATAAAAATTATATCATAAAAAAATAGAATCATACAGAGGAAATTTCAATCCAAAGTAATGTATCACTGAAGCGGGGAATTTAGTGATCTGGCAGGGATGTCTGAGAAAATTTAAATCTTCCGCTTGATAAGATTTTTGAGGATATTCCTGCCAGATATTTTAACTTAGCCCGATTAATTGATTGTAAGCAATCTACCCTTTTAATGTCCGCATTCGAAGGGTTTGGAACACTACCTCCCCAGTAAATTCAGGACATTTTCAGAAATCTCATAATTAATCTGTTGACATTCTATTTTATATTTAGTAGATTTTAATTGAATCCTTTAACTAATCTATAAAATTAAATTTTTGAGAAATGATATGGGACAGATTGGAGGTATCTTTTAGTGAAGCAAATATTAATAATGCTCTTAATAAATTATATCCTTTTTTCTATTTTCTCTTGCGCTACATTACCTGATGAACCCCTTACAAAAGGGGAATTAAGATTGATAAGGATAGAGATCCCTGAAGGAGAGAGTCCCCGGGCGAATTTACCTTTCATGGTGAAGGTCACATTTCAATCAGAAGAGACTCCAAATATTCAAAAGGCATGTTTCTACTGGTCAGGGGATGGACCATATTGTTATAGAGTATCCAACATAAATCATGAACCCGGGGGGAGCTTTACAGTCTGGCTTAGAGGAGATAGGGGAGGAATATATAATTTAGAATGTTATGTCCAATATATATATGGTAATGAATTGAGATCAAGCAATCTTATAGATACCCAGATTTCACTAAGATGAGTAAAATTAATATCCCTTCTCAATCACCTTTATCAAAGTATTCTCTATAATAAATTGGTTAATTTCTCCCCCATTTAAAAGGGCCATCTCTTTTAATTTATCCTCCGGAGTACCAAATGATCTAAGAATATTTCCGAGGGTGTCCGAGCTCCTTGCAGGACGAATGCTTATACGATTTGGGTGGACATTAATTTTTCTTGGATCTTTAAGTTCTTTAAACCCACCCATTGTATAATCGAATACTCTCAAATAATTTTGAAACCTTCCTATCGAACTCAATCCATGAAATACATATACTCTTCTATCCTTCTCAATAAAATAAGAAATCACCCTCAATACTCCCTGCTGGGTTCGATGATCTGAAATGAGCCTGTGGGATGGCAATCCATCTATTGTTATCCTTTCCAATCTAACCACAGATGCACCTGTTTTTGAAATGAAATCCCTTGAGGCATTTATTGAAAAATTCTCTTTTATAAAATAGAATAGGATAATTGCATCCTGAGATTCATTTACAATCTGTATCTGTGATGGTCTATTGTTAACCTTCCATCCCGGAGGAACTGGGAAGTGAAAACGGAGAATTGGATGGTAAAATTCATTCTCCATTATATACCCCTGCTGAGGGTCATCTCCAAATACAAGACCATCAATCATTTTTAAATACCCATCACGATTTATCCTCATCTCCCTTAAAGCAAATCTATTCTGCCATTCAATTGCTCTTCTCCTTACTACTTTGATACGATCTTCTGGGCTTGGGTGAGTTGAAAACCAGCCCGGGAGTCCGCTTCTATCTGAAGAAGGGTTCATTCTCTCCAGTACCTCAAAAAAAGTGGCCATCTGTGTGGCATCATAACCTGCCTTTGTTGAATACTCGACTCCTAAATCATCTGCCTCTCTCTCATTATCCCTGCTAAATTTAAGAAATAGCATCCCAACCCCTAACTGTGCCAAACTCGAAAGGATGGGAATCGATTCTGTAAATATCGATCCAACACCAAAACCCAACTGTGCAAGCTGTGCCTTGCTATACTGTCTTGCAGAGTGACGAGCTGCTATATGACCAATCTCATGGCCTATAACCCCTGCAAGTTCTGCTTCGCTGTTTAGTGCAGCTAAAATCCCCCGAGAGAGATATACATAACCCCCAGGCACAGCAAAGGCATTTATTACAGAGGCATCAAGGATTTTAAAATGATAAGAAAGATGAGGTCGATGGGAGACTCTTGCCAATCTTTGGCCAATCTCGTTTATATAGGAAGAAAGTCTTGAATCTTCATATAGACCATATTCCTTAATTATCTGATCATCTGTTTTTCTTCCTAAATTGATCTCATCACTCTCACTTAGGAGCATTAGCTCATGTCTTCCAGTTACAGGATTTAAAGCGCATGAATATATTAGGACTCCTATTAAAAGACCATAAACTAATACAACAAACTGATATTTCTTAAGCATCTTTATCTCCTAAATATAAAAAGATAACGAAGAATGGAGACTATGTCAAATTAAAATCTCGAGACCTCTGAAAAAGTATTAAAAACGATTTTTTGGACTGGGGAGGTGGGGTGGA
>JBBITW010000176.1:3957-7353 GCA_037440525.1 Deltaproteobacteria bacterium | reverse complement strand
CCAGAAAGAGGGGCTTCGGTTTATCTTCTTTACAGACCCCATTTCAACAGTTCCAATTGTTGTTCGGGAAAATGTTCCAAAAGAGCTTGTTGAATCTGTGAAAACAGCTCTATTGAATATTGATCTTCGTAATCCAGATCAACAAAAAAGGATTAAGGAGTGGGATGAAGAATTTAAATATGGATTTACAATAGCTTCAGATTCCGATTATGATTCGATCCGCAAGATTCTAAATAGAATAGAAAAAGAACACGGGATGAAAGGGCAACTGCGGGAATGAAAAAGTTTTTCTCCTTTACTTCTCTACAGTAGAAATTTACACTTTATCTTTCTATTCTTATTATCGTCACGATGTCTATTCTATCTTACTGGAACATCTCAAGAGAAAAGAGACTCCTTAAGGACTCTATCATCAGGGAAGGAAAGGCCCTCGTTGAATCACTTGCTATTTCATGCACAAATACAATACTCTACGAAGAAATTGGACTTATTGAAGAAGGGGGGGCTTCTTGATAATTATATCTCTGATCTGATGGAGAGAAAAGATCTTCGGATAATATATGCCATGATTCTTGATCCAAAGGGAAAAGTCATCGCTCACAATTCTATGATTGAAGTTGGGAATTCTTATCAAGACGAATTAACAGAAAGGATTCTCAATTCACGAAACACTCTAATCCAATTTAAACCTGGTGATTTAGTAGATATTTCGACACCACTGCTATCTCTACCAAACATTGGGGAAATTTAAGGATAGGCATCTCTCTCGAAAACCTAAAGAAAGAGATTTCCTCATTGATATTAAGATATATATTCTACACCTGTATTTTTGTCATATTTGCCACTATCATCATTACCATTCTCTTTGGATTTATTACAAAACCTTTGAAATCGCTTGCACTGGAAATGGATGAAACCAAGCCAGGAGATGAACCCCCTCCCTCATCATCTGGGGATCACGATGAAATCAGTATACTTCGACGGAGTTTTTATCGGTTACTTAGAAGAATTAAAGAGTTTGAGGCTGAGAGAGAAAGAACACAGCGCAATTTACTTTTGACTGAAAAGATGGTTGCCATTGGAAAACTAACCGCCGGAGTGGCACATGAAATCAATAACCCCCTCGTTGGACTCTTAAATTGTATCTACCACTTTAGAAGAGGAGGATTGTCTCCTGAAAGACAGAAAGAATATCTACAATTGATGGAAGATGGAATTAAACGAATTCAGAAGACAGTCAGCAACCTTCTCGAATATGCTCATAATCCTAAGCTGGAAAAGAAAGACAACGATCTTCGCCAGGTTATTGAAAGTTCCCTCTCTCTCCTCGATTATCAAATCCGAAAAAATCGAATTAAGATCATCAAAGAGATCCCTGATGAACTTCCTCCTATTAAGATAGATGGGAATCAGATATCCCAGGTCTTTGTAAATATATTTTTAAATTCGATCCAGGCCATGGAGGAAGAAGGAATTTTGATTATAAATACCAAAACCTCAAAGGATAAAATTCTTATAAAAATATCAGACAACGGGAAGGGAATCGCCTAAAATCTACTTTCCAGCGTATTTGATCCATTCTTCACAACAAAAGGAGATGATAAAGGAACAGGACTTGGGCTCTGGATTACCCAGGGAATCGTGGAACATCATGGAGGAACGATCCGTATTTACAGCCACGAAGGTAAAGGGACTACAGTTGAGATTAACCTTCCGCTTCTGTAGGAAAGGATGTCAAGGAAGATTAATGAAAGCTATGAAAAAGTTTTGAAATGACTGGTTTTAAATACTTTTTCAGAGATCTCTTAATCTTTTACCAAATTCTCAGGAAGGAATAAACAGATGAGCAAAACGATAAGAATTCTTGTGATTGATGATGAACCTCTTATGAGGATTACAATTCAAGATGCCCTCGAGGCAGAAGGCTATAAGGTCACTTCCACTGATACAGGAGGTAATGGGCTCTCTATTCTAAGAGATACTGGGATGGACATTATCATCACCGATCTTAAACTTCCCGATATAGATGGAATTGGAATTCTCAAAGAGGTAAAAAAGATAAGCCCTGACACTCAGGTGATAATGATAACAGCCTATGGCTCTATCGATTCTGCTATAACTGCAATGAAAGAAGGAGCTGTTGATTATTTAACTAAACCCTTCTCCATGGATGAGCTATTACTGATTATTAATCGAACTTTACGGGTGAAACAATTAGAAGAGGAAAATATCTCTCTACGCAAGCGTGTGGAAGAATATTATGGTTTTGAAGGAATTGTGGGAAAGAGCCCTCAAATGCAGAAGGTTTATGACCTGATTGAGTGAGTCGCTCCAACAGATACAACCGTCATCATCTATGGGGAGAGTGGAACAGGAAAAGAGATTGTTGCAAATGCAATCCATCTTCGAAGCCACAGAAAAAATAACCCCTTCGTCAAAGTCAACTGTGCTGCCCTTCCGGAGACCTTGCTTGAAAGCGAGCTCTTCGGTCATGAGAAAGGTGCCTTTACAGGGGCGTTTAAGAGGCGAAAGGGAAGGTTTGAGATTGCTGATGGATGAACAATCTTCCTTGACGAAATAGGAGATATTTCCCCATCTGTTCAAGTAAAACTCCTTCGTGTTCTTCAAGAGAGACAATTCGAAAGATTAGGAGGGAACGAAACTATTACTGTGGATGTTCGTCTTATCTGTGCAACACAGAAAGACCTAAAAGAGGAAATCCAGAAGAATATATTTCGCGAACACCTCTATTATCGCCTTAATGTCATTCCAATCCACCTACCACCTTTAAGGGAGAGAGGTGGGGATATTCTTCTCCTCGCAGAGCATTTCATAAAAAAATTTTCAAAGAAGATGTCTAAAGAAGTAAATGGTCTCTCCGAAGATGCAAAGGCACTCTTATTGAAATATAAATTTCCTGGCAATATTCGAGAACTCGAAAATATGCTTGAGCGTGCTGTGGCTCTTATAAAGGGGAAGTTCATAGAGGTAAAGGATTTACCTGAAGAAATCTCAGGTGATAAGACTTTTATTAATCAGATCTGTGAAAAGATTTCTCCATCAAAATCTCTCTCTATTGCTACCAAGATTTTTGAAAAAGAATATATACAGAATGTACTTGAGAGTACAAAAGGAAAAAAAGGGCAGGCGGCCGAACTTCTTGGGATTTCGAGGAAAACCCTCTGAGAAAAGATTAAAGAGCTGGAGATAGAGATTTAAGAATAAAACTTGTTTCTTTACAGTTAATAAATGTTACAAATAGGGAAAATCAATTTTCCTTATTAAAATTAAATAATTAGTCCTTTCCCTTAAGAAATGTTACCTTTGAGTTACAATCTTACCTATTATTTAATTAAATGATGGTCTCAGAAAATGTTCCTTCAAGTCACCTTCCTT
>JBBITW010000176.1:0-3857 GCA_037440525.1 Deltaproteobacteria bacterium | reverse complement strand
CTATTATTTAATTAAATGATGGTCTCAGAAAATGTTCCTTCAAGTCACCTTCCTTCAATTTTCTGGGACCATCTTATAATTTTCAGATAAAAAATACATTAGAGGAGGTCATTATGGCAGTTTCGAGAAGGGAATTTATGAAATTGAGCGGAGCTGGAACAATTGCATTGCTTTTCGGTAACCAGTTTCGGGCATTTGAGGTGTTAGCTCAAGAAAAGCTTCTTGATACAAAAATTGTTCACACTGTCTGTCAGGTCTGTAGCGATGGATGTGCTGTAAAGGCCTTGGTAAAAGATGGCCGTGTAGTGGAGTTAAGAGGAAATCCTGCCGATCAGATCAGCCTTGGGATTCTCTGTGTTAAAGGAATATCAGATATTCAGTGGCTCTATGATCCTGACAGGCTAAATTTCCCTATGAAACGGACAAATCCAGAAAAGGGAATCGGGGTAGATCCACAGTTTGTTAAGATTTCATGGGATGAGGCTTACGGGATTATTGCTCAGAGATTTAACGAATACAAAGAGAAGTTTGGTCCTGAATCCATTGCCTTCATCATGAGACCAAATCCATTTGCCCAGAGGCTTGCAAAGGCGATTGGAACACCAAATTATATTTCCCATCATAATACATGTTATACAACTCATGAAGTCATTTGGGGAGCAACAGTAACAGGCAAAGGAAGGCCCTGGACAACGGATTATGCAAATGCAAAATATATTCTCTCATTCGGATGGGATATGCCCGGCAAAGCAAAAAATATGCAGACCCAGCATTTCCTTTCTGCCCTCGATAGAGGAGCTAAAGTCACCGTTCTTGATCCCCGCTACACTGTCACAGCTTCAAAGGCACATCTTTGGATTCCCATTAAACCAGGAACAGACCTCGCATTTGCATTGGCAATGATTAACGTAATCATCACCCAAAACCTTTATGATAAAGGTTTTGTTAAAGACTATACCGTTGGATTTGAGGAGCTTAAAGAATTTATAAAACCCTATACCCCAAAGTGGGCATCTAAAATCACAGAAGTTCCTGTGGCAACTATTGAAAAGGTAGCAAAAGAATTTGCAACCCTAAAGCCTTCTGTGATCGCTACCCATAAGAGAGATGCTGGAGGTCCTAACTATGCAAATTCCTGGCGTCTTTCTCATGCACAGGTAATCTTAATGGCACTGGTAGGAAGTATTGATCGACGTGGTGGTCCTATCATGGAGAGAATGCCCAAATTCCCATCCCTTGACTCTGTTTATCCACCCCCACCTTATCCGAAGCCTAAGGCCCCAAGAATCGATGGGATTGAAAAATTTCCTTTGCTTCTTAAAACGGGTAAAGGTTCTTTCTCTACATTTACAAATGCTGGCCTCGAAGGGAAACCTTACCCTATTAAGGCAGCTATCGTGAGAAAGCATAATATCATGGCATTTCCAGACGCACCAAAGATGGTAGAGGCATTAAAGAAAATCGAATTTATTGTTGCTATGGATATTCATCCCTCTGAGATGATTCAGATGGCAGATATAGTTCTTCCCGACCACCATTATCTTGAGGGAAGCGCTATTGTGGGCCGACAGTACTTTGGGCTTTATCCTCAGATTGCTATTCAGCAACCAGTAATTAAACCCCTTTACGATACAAAGGGATTTAGAAATATTATGATTGATATTGGAAAGGCTATGGGACTCGGAGATTATTTCAAAGATGTCTCACCAGGAGGACATGATGAAGCTTGTTTGAAAGCAAATGGTTATTCAATAGAAGAGTTAAAAAAATCCCCAAACGGATTGCTCGGGGAGCCAAAACCATTCGTCCCAAAAAAAGAGTTTGAAACCCCTTCAAAAAAGATAGAACTTTATTCATCTATACTTAAAAAACACGGATACGATCCACTTCCTTCATGGAAGGAGAAGGCGGTTAAGCCAACAAAAGACTTTCCCCTTTACTTTGTAACTACACGACCACCGGTCTTTATCCACTCGACCCTTCAAAACCTTGAATATAACATTCAGGTTTACCCGGAGAACCAGTGCTACATCCATACGGAGACTGCCAGGAAAATCGGTGTCAAGAATGGAGATTATGTGATTGTTGAATCTCCTATTAATAAGATTAAAGTGAAAGTCAAAGTGACTGAGGGAATACGACCTGATACAGTTTGTGTCGATCATGGCTTTGGTCACTGGAGCAAAGGGATGACAAAAGCCTATGGGAAAGGATCGAATGAAGGAGATCGCATCCCTGCACGTGATATTCAAGAGATGCTGGAAAAGCAAGACCCTTCAATGTCATCCAACATGAATGACCTCTGCGTAAGGGTTTATAAGGCATAGAGAAAGCAGGATGAACAGATCAATGGCGAGAAGTTTAATTTACAATATTCTCTCCCTTTGTTTTACCTATCCTGATGAAAGGGTTGGCTCATGGATTATCCATGGGGAATGGATTGATGAGCTCAAAAGGTATCTCTCTTTTTTGGCCGAAGGGGATTTAGATAAGTTTGTTCTCCCTTTCCAAGACTCTCTCTCGGGAGATGAGAAAGAGGTCTCTCTAAATCTTGCTCGGGAATATACGCGACTATTCATAAATGCCTTTCCCAATGTCGTGGCTCCCCCTTATGGATCGGTCTATATGGAAAAAGATGGACTTGTATTTGGGAAAACGACTTCCGAAATCGTTCAATTCTATCATCAAAACGGATTCACTTTGAAAGAAGATTTAAAAGATCTCCCTGACCACATTGCTCATGAGCTTGAATTTTTATCAATCCTTACAGCCAGAGAATCAGACGCCTCAGGGGCTGAGCGAGTTCGTTTTGAGGAGATACAGGTTGAATTCTTCTCTCGATTCCTTCTTCCCTGGGTTTACTCCTTCTTTGGTAAAGTTATAAATGAAAGTCGTTCCCTATTTTATCGGTCACTTGCTCAATTAACCAAGGAATTTATAGATCTCGAAAAGAATTATCTTGGAGTTCCTGAGGAACAGAATTCCAGAAAAATGATTGAAGCTGAAATTCAAGGAGGTTAAAGATGGCAAAACGCTATGTAATGATCATTGATCTCAGAAGATGTGTAGGATGTAATGCCTGTACGGTTGCATGTAAACAACAATGGCCAGATAAGATTCCACCAGGAGAGTTTCGGACAAGGATCAAAGAGATCGAGAGTGGAAAGTACCCCAATGTTACAACCGTCTATCGAAGAACCGCCTGTATGCACTGTGCAGATGCCCCATGTGTTAAGGCCTGTCCTGTGGAACCTGTCAAGGCTTCTCGGAAAACTCCCGAAGGAGTTACAATCGTGGATGATAAACTCTGTATCCAGTGCGGAGCATGTGTGGAGGCATGTCCTTACAAAGTAAGGTATCTTAACACCGATAATAAAGTGAATGACAAAGCTGATTCATGTAATTTCTGCTATCCGAGAATTCAGGCAGGTGAAAAGCCTGCCTGTACTGTAAACTGCGTTGGCAACGTATTTACCTTCGGGGATATTAACGCCCCGGAGGTAAAGAAAAAGTTAAAATTGGCCAAACCCCTTAAACCTGAATTCAAGACAAGACCTTCTGTCTATTATATTCCTTTTAGGAATCGGAAGTGGGATGCAATCTAAATCTTTCATAAGGGCGGTCTAATCTGAAATGACCGCCCTTATGAAAATCCTATATCGTTTCTTGTAATTTAAGATATTTCTCCTTTAAACCTTCCTCACTGCGCCATTTATTCTTATAGTCAAACCTTTTAATTTGTGATAAATTATATAATAAATTGCTTAAAAAATAAGAGTCGCTGGTTTGAAGGTTAAGGTTAAGAAGCCAGTTTTGTTGATAGGTGAGGCAATTGGTCTTTCCGCCAAAGGCAGATT
>JBBITW010000175.1:0-7379 GCA_037440525.1 Deltaproteobacteria bacterium | reverse complement strand
TAACCCTAAGGAGAAACATCTCGTTGAATCGTTCCTCTTTAAGAAGCCATAATCACTCAAGGTTGAAACAAGTCTATAAGTAGTGGATTTTGGAAGGTGAATATTGTTAGAGATCTCTGCCAGGGTCATTTCCCTCCTCTCGAACGTAAAACTACAGAGGATCTTTATTGCCCTTTCTAAAGAGGTATTTTGAAAATTTTTTTTGGTAGATTTTAAGCCCAATTAGAAAAATTCCATTAAATGGAATTAATTTTCATTAAATAATAATATTCCTTTTATGGAATTTGTCAAGAAAAATTTTTGAGACTATCATTTAAGACCTAAATTGAGCGATTCTTTTAAAAGAAACCTGTAGCCTGCGTCAAAAAAAACACCCATTGAGTGAGAATCAAGCCGCCCTTAGCGAGCCTTGCCTATAGCAGGAGGCCGAAAACCTCGCACCCTGAAGGGTGCGGCTACATTATAAAATCTAAATTGAGCGATTCCAGATTCTCATTGTGAAGCAATCTCTACCGAATTGTCATTCCGAGCGGAGCGAGGAATCTATAAGATTGCCACGTCGCTTCGCTCCTCGCAACGACTTCGTAGGATTGCCACGCCATGTTATAAAAAGGGTTAGGTCTTGGTTCTTGCATTTAAGAGCCTTAAAGGAGTCCACCTAAGCTTCCCGCATAACCTGTGAGTTCAACATATCCTTCAGAAGTTATTTGCCTCCCCGAAGAGATTCCTTCCCCTCCGACCGCGCCTTCCCAATAGATGATGCCTGATGGATTTTCTGTAAGAAGTTCCTGAGAATGAAAAAGAGAAGCGATCTCCATCTCTATTCTAAAGGGAGGCACCTTGATTCTCCAGCGACTTGGATACCTTCCTCCGCTTTTAGGGCTTTTCCAGTAATCAAGAACCTTCAAATCGATGTCAGAAAGTTTCAGGTGAATCCCTTCTCCAGAGCGTTTTACCAAAGTCCCAGAGGATGATGGTTCAACAGTCCCATCTTTTCGTCGAAGAAAATATATCATCAAATCCTGACCATCTGATAGATGTAGAGCGAACCAGTCCCACCCCACCTGATCTCGTGTGAGCTGATTTGAACCAAATTCGTGGTCAAACCAGCTTACTCCACTTACTTGAAGAGGCCCCTGAATACCGGGTATTTTAATCAATCCTTTTGTTTCAAGATCTGTATAAGAATAATAGTAAGAGGCTTGACCTTTCATAGGTCCTTTTTGACTCAGGCCATTTTGACCATGAAAAACTATTGGCTTACGTGGAAAAAGATAGAGAGAAATGGTCATCTCTTCATTCCGGGCATCAAGTCTTATACTATTTGCTTTCATCTCCGCCCTCCAGTTTAGAACCCATACATCCATACCATTTTCAGATGCCCCTGAAAGACCCGGCCCTTTGCGGGAGAGCCGTTCAGAAAACCAGAATAGACCCCGGGAGACATCAGTAAGTGTAAAATGGGCAAGATAGATATCGCGAACACTCCATGGATTTTGCGGATCTGCCCCCCTCTGCAAGACACCTTGACGAAAGAAAGTAAGCTGATAGCCAAAACGCCTCTCCAAAGAATCTTTAATATTACCCGTAAAATACCACCATTCTGTTCTGAAATCAGGATGAGATCCATGATCCCTTGGAAAACTCCACTTCCACGGTTTTATCGCCTGCCTCCAGTCATTTGCATAAAGCTCAAGTGTGCATAACATAAAGAGACAGCACATAACGGGGAAAAAAACCAGAGGCTTAAAGATATATCTTTTTGGAAAATCCCTCATTTGATTAACCTTTTAATCCCATTTAGAGTAGAAATGGTGGAAACTACTCCTCTCTGATCTGAATTTGAGGATAGACCCTGAAGACCCTCCAGATTGGATAAGCTGCTGCACCGAGACTTGCAAGAATCGCTGTGACCCCTGTAAAAAGATAAGGTTGCCATGCAGGAAAATAGAAGATCGTCCAGTTAAAGCTCCTTAGATTGATCACCTTGATAAGGAGAACAGCAAGGACCGTTCCAACAGCAGTGCTCAAGATAAAGCTTACAAGTCCCATTTCAAGCCCTTCAAGCAAGGTCATCCTTGCCACCTGATCGGTGGAAAAACCTATGGCCCTGTAGATGCCAAATTCACGGCTTCGTTCAATGAAGAGCGTAAGCAGTGCACCTGCAATCCCGAAGAATGCAACAATAATAGCTATAACGCGCATCGAACGGGTTATGGCAAATGTGTTATCGAAAACTTCGAGAATATTCTGGTGAAACTCTGATCCTTTAAAAACAGGAAGACCTCTTGCCTTGGCCCTTCTTGCTACTTCATCGAGAAGTTCTGCCCTGCGGGGATGATCTGGATCAATAAAGATTCCTATATTGTTGAGCCTGCGGTCTCCAAATGTTTTTATATAGGTCGTTCTGTCCATCATCACAAGACCATGCTCAGTGGTATAATCATAAAAGATGGCCTCTACCTTGAACTCCAAAGGACCATTCATACCCTCAAGGACAATCATCTCTCCTCTTTTTACTCCAAAACGACGTGAAAAACTTTCAGATACGATCACACCTCCTCTCTTCACCTTCTCCCAGTTCTCATCTCCACCATTAAGCCAACCGAATCGGGCATACCTTCGCAAAACCGAAGAATCCACTGCACTCACATTGATCGAGGTATTGCGATAAAGGGTTTGAACATTTCGATAAGGATGCACTCCACCGATTCCTTCAATCTTTTTGATCTCTTCAAAAAGATCTTCAGGGACTTCAGTTTCGTCAATCTTCCCGATATATAGATCACCGCGAATCTGAGTATCCATCCACCAGATAAGTGATTCTCTAAAACTCCAGATCATCTCGCTGAGGGCAATTGACATCGAGAGTGAGACCATAAATGCAGCCATAGCTACCCCTGTTCGTCCCAAATTCCTCTGAATATTGCCTGAAGCTATTTTCCCTGGAAGGCCACCTAATATTCCAAAAATCCTTCTTATCACGGGATTGAGTATCAAGAGGATGAAACCAGTAAGCAGGCTAACTCCGAGGATGAATCCAAAAACCCCTGTAAAACCAAGATAGACATTTCCTTCGGGGAGAAGAAAAAGGAGAAAACTTATAAGGAGGATGAAAAGACCTCCAAAGGCTGCCCTTTTGGCTCTTCGAGTGCTCTCAGATGTTGCAATTCTCCCGCTTAAGGCATTTACAGGATCTGTTCGAATGAGTTCTCCAAGTGGAAGAGCTCCTCCAAGAAGGCTTGCAGCACATCCAAAAGCCATTCCTATCAAAGGAATCCATATAGACCACCCAACAGGTTCAGGTCTGAGAAAGAAGTAGAGATTGCTGATGCTACTTCCGAGGAGATTCGTAAGAAAACGGGTAAGAAGATAACCTAAGATACTGCCCAAAGCCCCTCCCAGAAGACCGAGGATAAAGATCTCCGAGAGAAAGGCTGATATGATCTCTATGCGCTTTGCACCGAGGCTTCTTAAGATCCCTGTATCACGACGACGGCTTACTACAGTAAACATCGCTGTATTATAGATTAAAAAGACACCAACAAAGAGGGCTAAAAGCGAGAGGGCCTCAAGATTAAGACGAAAGGCCCTAAGCATTCCAGAGAAGGTCTCTCTTCTCTGGCGGGATGATTGTACCAGGAAGCCTTTTCCCCATCGAGAGATGAAATCCGATTCATCAGATAAGATCATGTCAACGCGATCAAAATAGCCTTGAAGCTGATATAGTTTTTGTGCATGGCCAATATCCATGAGGATAAGTGGTTCACCCGAAGGATTTGGAAAACTTCCTATGATACGAAGAGGACCTCTCTCCGTTTTAAGGATTTCAGAAGAATTCTTTTCAATTTTTTTAATAAGATGACGATCTACCAGGACAGTCCTCTCATCGTTCAGGAAGGAGAGGAGATTTTCTGATTCATTTTCTCTCTTTTTTAGGAATTCTACATTAGAAATTTCTGCGCGAACCTTTCTATCCAGGAAAGGATCAATCCCAAGGAGGTGAACAGTTTCGCCACTTTCCAAATGGAGACGACGGTCAATGACAGGAGAAAGCCATTTCACTGCAGGATCATTTGCCAACTTAGAGAGGAACTTCTCTTCCATAGCTCCTGCAGGTCTCTGGATGGAGTGAGTTGCCTTGCCTCTGAGGAATTCTATTGTGTTGTTAAAACTCATCAAGGCCGAGCGAGAAGAAAGGGTCATCCCCACCACTGCTGAAACACCACATGCGACTCCGATCAGCTGAAGGAGGCTGAGACTCAAGCGTCTCGGAAGGTATCGAAGAAAGGATTTTATAACAATCTTCAATGAATCATCTCCTCAGAGATTGTCCCATCAACCATTCGAAGGATTCTTGAAGCATAGTGGCATGTTAACTGTGAATGGGTTGCTATGATAAGGGTTGTGCCTGATTCATGGCAACTTCGAGTCAACAATTCGAGAATTTGATTTCCCGTATTTGTATCGAGATTTCCTGTTGGTTCATCGGCAAGGATGATGGAGGGGGCTTTCACAATGGCCCTTGCTATGGCAACTCGCTGTTGCTCTCCCCCTGAGAGTTCATTTGGGAACCTTTTCTCTTTACCCTCAAGACCAACCTCTTTTAAGGCATGAAGGGCTAATTCAGGCTTCGCTATGTTCGCAAGTTCAAGGGATAGAAAGACATTTTCAAAGGCAGTGAGGGTTGGAAGAAGATTGAAAAATTGGAAAATGAAGCCAATCTTTTTACGTCGTAATGTGGTTCGTCCTTTTTCTCCCAATACCTCTAAGTCCTTACCCTCAACTTCGATACGACCTTTTGTAGGGCGATCAAGCCCGGCAATCAAATTGAAAAGTGTGCTCTTTCCAGATCCACTCTTTCCTAAAAGGACAACTCTCTCCCCTTTTTTGATTTCGAGATTTGTCCCCCGTAGGGCAGGGATCTCTGATCCATTCACATCGTAATTCTTCCATAAATCAAAGACCCGAATGATTGATTCGGCCATCTACTCCTCTCCTTTTTATTCAGAAAATAAATGATCCTTTTTTCACCCCACCTCCCCAGTCTATAAAAAAGAATCTTTTTAAATACTTTTCAGAGACCCCAATAATTATAATAGGCAAATCAGTAGGGAGCAAACAAAGGATGAAGATTTAAATATATATTGGCAAATCGAATTTTCTCGATTATATTTAATTTGAAGAGAAGTTTCAACCAAGAAGGTAAAGGGGGTCAGGAGTTTTCATGGATCGAAGATTAAGACAATTTCTCCTTCCATCATTTAATCTAAGATTCTTTCTTCGAGCTTCCCTTATAGCCCTAATAACTTACATTTTTTTTGGCCACATCTTAACTCCTTTTCTCATTCGTGGATCAAGTATGGAACCTACCTATCGAAATGGAAGTATAAATTTCTGTTTGAAATTGCGTTACCTATTTTCGAAGCCAAAAAGGTTTGATGTGGTTACAATACGTTTTGCAGGAAATAGATGGATGCTTCTCAAAAGGGTGGTTGCCCTTGAAGGAGAAAGGGTCGAGTTCCGTAAAGGAAAACTTTTTGTAAATGGAAAATTTATCGAAGAATCATATGTTCGATATCCTTGCAACTGGAATCTCCCACCTCGGCCTGTTGAAAGGGGTCATATCTATGTTGTAGGGGATAATAGATCAATGCCCATTGAAGAACATGTATTCGGCCAGGCCAGAATTGAAAGGGTAATTGGATCACCATTATGGTAAGGCTTCGTTACCTTCTCGTTGGATTTGTGATTTTGTTAATAGGGATCATCTTCTGGAGCCATCGCTTCTCAGGAGAGGAAAAAAGGGTGATAAGGCAATTTAAACTATTATCACAATATATTGAGAAGAGTTCTGATGAAGACCTCATTTCAGTGGTAAACAGGATAAAAAAGATCAGTCGATTATTTACGGATCCATGCGAATTTAAGATCGAAGACGATCCCCTTTATTCTTTTACAGGGAGTTACACAAGGGAAGAGATTGGAGGCTATGCATTGAGGGGACGCTCGTACTTTTCAGATTTATCGCTCCGGTTCGATGACTACAGAATAGAATTTTTAGATAAATTCACAGCACATGTTAAGCTAACAGGGAGATTGAGCGGGAGATCATCATCTGGGGAAAAGGTGGATGAAGTGCGAGAACTTTTCTGTGAACTTAAAAAGATGGAGAAATCCTGGCTCTTCAGTCGCTTTGAAGTAATAGAAGTTCTTAAGAGATAAATTCTTATAGAATTTTAAGTCTTATTGACCCGCTTTCTATGGCTTCGCTTACCTCAATAAGGATCTCTTTAATCCCATATTTCTCTTTAAGCTTGAGAAGATTCTGATTCTTCTGACCCCTTAGATTGGAGACCTCCCTTGGATTGCATAATAAAATCACACTACTGAGATCCTGATATCTTTCAAGCAAAGATTCTACCCTATCAAGATAGATTGCCGAACGAACCATTTGGTGAATTGCAGGATGGTAAGGCCCTGCGATAAGATGGTCTTCCATTTCTTTTGTAGGTTGTAAACCTATTCTCACTATTGGGATGGATTCATTCTCCAATTTTAAGACCCCAGCTTTAAGCCATTTAATAGCTTCATTCAGGGAGAGGGGAGTATATTTTTTAGCTCTCCAAAGGTTTTCAAGAGGGGCCCCTTTAAGAACAAGGGTCGGGTGAATTCTGAGGAAGTTGACTCTAAGGTCAATGAGCTTCTCAACGGATTTGAGAAAATAATCAAAATTATCGCCTGGAAGACCTATCATGAGGTGAACACCCACCTCAAACCCAAAACTTTTTAAAAGATTTATAGAGTTAATAGTGTCCTTTGAATCATGGCCTCTATTTGAAAGCTGAAGGACCTCATCGATTAGTGATTGGGTTCCGATCTCTACAGTACCTACCCCATAATTCTTAAGCAGTATTAATTTCTCTTCATCTATTGCATCGGGCCTTGTTGAAATGCGAAGAGAATCAATCAGACCCGAGAGAAGAAAGGTTCGAGCCTTTTCAAGATAAGAAATCTGCTCATCCCTTCTCATAGCAGTGAAACTTCCTCCATAAAAGGCAATCTCTCTTTTTCTATCAGGAGCTGAAGGCAGGGTTTTGATTGAACTCTCAATAAACCTTTCTACATAAGAAGGTGATGGAATATCTTTAACTGTTGTCCTCTGATTACAGAAGATACATTGATTGGGACAACCTATATGCGGAAGGAATATGGGGATGATAATTGGAGTCATTTCTCTTATCCAGGATTTAAAAAGAGACTCCTGAAAAAGTATTTAAAACTAATCTTATAGACTGGGGAGGTGGGGTGGAAAAGCCTTCGGGCGGATACCTCTAATAGTTTAGCAATAATGATTAATACCCTGAAAATGCTTGATT
>JBBITW010000174.1:0-7397 GCA_037440525.1 Deltaproteobacteria bacterium | reverse complement strand
AGGGGATAATCGGGACAATAGTCAGGACAGTCGTTTTTGGGGATATGTGAATATCAACGAGGTTAAAGGCAAAGCCTTTCTGATCTATTTTTCCTGGGATTGGTATGCCCAGAGCCTTCTTCATAAAGTGAGATGGGCCAGATTAGGAAAGTTGATTCACTAATGAATTATCTTGTTTTAGAAAAAACATGATCTTTGGCCCATTCAATATCTTTCTGAATCTGTTGGATAAGTTGGGAGGGAGAATCAAAACGAATCTCCTCTCGAATCCTTCTCTTAAAATTGACTCGAATCTCTTGGCCGTAAATCTCTCGGTCAAAATCCAAGAAATGGACTTCCAGTGAAAGAGGGGAGCCTGTTTTAGATGGCTCTGATAGAAAGGTGGGATTGAGACCAATATTGGCCACACCTAAAAAGAACTGAGAATTCAGCTCCACATTAACCGCATAAACCCCTTTCTTTGGATTTAATTCATCTGTCATGGCTATATTCGCAGTTGGAAAACCAAGCGTTTTTCCTCTCTTGGCTCCTTCGATCACTTTACCGGTAATAGAGTAATCCCTTCCTAATAATTTCGATGCCTCTTCAACCTCACCATTTTGAATGAGCTCCCTAATTTTCGAGCTGCTCACAATGGTATGCCCAACCCTTAATGGATCCACCACTTCCACTTCAAAACCATAATCTTTCCCTGAATCCTTTAAAGTTTGGGTATCACCTTTTTGACCTTTCCCGAAATGATAATTATACCCAACAATTACTTTTTTAACCCTTATTTTTTCGATTAAGACCTCTTTAATAAATTCAAAAGGGGAGATTTCTGAAAAGGAGAGAGAAAATTCAATACAGAGAACAATTTCAATCCCTGACTTTTCAATGAGTCGCATCTTTTCTTTAAAAGGGGTAAGGAGGGGGAAAAATCTATCAGGAAAAAGAACTTTTAAAGGGTGAGGATCAAAAGTAATGACCATTCCTTCTCCTTGAATTCTTGATGCTTCCTCTATAACCCTTTTAAAGATCTTCTGATGGCCTAAGTGGACGCCGTCAAAATTACCCAAGGTCACGATGAGATTTCTGAAGGGTCTTTTAATATTTTCAATACCCTTGATGATTTCCATGGATTTGCGATAGGAGAGGAATTAAGGAATTTTTAGTATTATTTAGTCTATCACTTGACTTTAACATTATTAATATAAAATAATAATATATCATTTTCAATCATTCATAATGAAGTGGCCGAAGTGGCGGAATTGGTAGACGCGCTAGATTCAGGGTCTAGTGGGAAATTGCTCCCGTAGGGGTTCAAATCCCCTCTTCGGCACCAGCTCTCCTCTTTGATTGGGTTCGAAGCTTGCTTGAGGGTTTGTGTTTTCTGACGAAAGGTTAAGATCAAATTTGAAGAAGTCTATGGTTGGTTTTAAAGTCAAAGGGGATTTTTGAGGGAAATCCTTCCCTTCGATAAAACATTCAAGAAGTCCCTCTTTCTCAATACTGGGTTGTCCGGTTTTGGGATTGATCTTTATAAATTCTACTCCTTCTGGAACAGGAAAATCCTTTACAGGTTTATCTTTCAATATTTTTGACATAAAAGAGACCCATATGGGAGAGGCGGCTCGAGCCCCTGTTTCATTTTCTCCTAAGGGTCTTTCTTCATCAAAACCCACCCAAACCCCGGTAACGAATTCCGGCGTAAATCCGATAAACCAGGCATCCATAAATTGGTCAGTCGTTCCTGTTTTAGCAGCGACTGGTCGATCGAGAGTCTTTGCCCTCCACCCTGTTCCATGCTGAACAACGCCTTCCATGAGATAAGTGATCTGATAAGCGGTCTGAGGTTTGAGAACTTGCTCATCAATAGGAGATTCCTTAGTATAATAGAGTGGAAGATTTTCTTCTATTAGATTTCCATCTCGATCGAGGATCTTTTTAATAAAGATGGGTTTGAATAATTTCCCTTGATTGGCAAAGACTGCATAGGCCTTCGTAAGGTCATAGAGTGAAATGCTTGAAGATCCAAGAGCCATTGAAAGATCATGATGAATGGGAGTTGAGATTCCAAGTCGGTGGGCAAACTCTGTGATATAATCAATACCGAGCTCATGGGCAACCCTTACAGTGACTGTATTGAGGGATTGAGCCAAGGCATTCCTTAACGTAGTGGGACCAAGATATTTTCCTTCAAAATTTTTGGGTTCCCATTTCTTTCCTCCCCACTCAAAAACGATTGGTGAATCCATAATGATGGAAGTTGGATTAAAACCTTTATCAAGGGCAGAGGCATAAACAATCGGTTTAAAAGCAGATCCTGTCTGCCTTCTGGCCTGCATTGCCCGATTGAACTGGCTTTTATTAAAATCTCTTCCTCCAACCATTGCCTTGATATATCCTGTTTCTAAGTCAAAACATATCAATGCACCCTCTGGAGTTAGAGGGGGGGTAGCCGATGAAAATTTTTGGCGTTTTTCTATCTCTTTTAATCCCGATTCTATGGCCTCTTGAGCGGTTTTTTGGAAATAGAGATCAACGGTTGTAAATACCTGAAGGCCGTTTTTATAAAGGGCATCCTTTCCATATCTTTCCTCAAGATAGCGTCTTACATATTCCACAAAATGAGGTGCTTTCTGCTGGAGGGAATGATTGGTCCCCGCTTCTTTTCTGAGGACAAATGAAGTTTGGAGGGCTTTCATTGCCTCTTCTGACGAAATAAAACCCTCTTCAACCATTCGACTAAGAACATACTGCTGTCTTTTCTTAGACTGTTGAAGATTGTGGTATGGAGAATATTTGCTGGGTGCCTGGGGAAGACCTGCGAGGAGAGCGGATTCAGCAAGAGTAAGCTCCTCAACCGGCTTTCCAAAATAGATTTCTGCAGCCGATGAGACTCCATAAGCTCCGTGGCCTAAATAGATCTGGTTCAGATAGAGATAAAGAATCTCATCTTTTGTTAAATTTCTTTCGATTCGATAGGCAAGGATTGCTTCTCGTATTTTTCTTTTTAAACTTTTTTCAGGGGTAAGCAGTAGGGATTTTACCACCTGCTGGGTGATGGTGCTTCCCCCTTGAACAATCTCACCTGAAAAGATATTCTTTAAAAAGGCTCTTGAAATAGCCAGGTAGTCTAATCCTTTATGTTGAAAGAACCTCGCATCCTCTCCAGCGACAAAGGCCTGAATCAAATGTCCTGGAATTCTATCTAATGAGACCACCTTTCTCCTTTCATTACAAAATTCTCCAATAATCTCACCTTCTTCAGAAAATATCTTGGTAATGGTGGGAGGTTTATAATTCTTGAGTGTCTCAATACTTGGAAGATCACGGGTAAAATATAAATAGGACACATAGCCAAATACCAGCAATGAGGTTGTAACAATCATGGTAGTGGCAATGGTGATCTTTATAGTTTTTTCAATAGCGTTTGAACTCATCGATTAAATCATCAGATTTATTTACATTCATTGGTGACAAATCTGATCATCACCCCTGAGTCAAAGTCTACAAAGATAGGCAAAAAGGATCTCCTCCTCTTTTTCAAATACCTCTTTTAATTTATTGATGAGATGTTCTCTATTCATATTTATTTTTAAAGTACCATAATTTATCTGAGAAGTAAATCACCCAATCCTCTCACGTTGAGAGGGTGTGAGATTGTTTGACTTAATACATAATTTATCATTATAATTGAAAAATCTTAAAAAAGAAATTTGAGGTCAAAGCAAACATGAAACTTGATTTATGTATTCATCCTCGCTCATTTATTATTGATGAGGTGTATCAAAATTTAGATAAATTATCTGAAATATTTCGAAAAAGTGAGGTAAACATTGCTTTCCTTTTTGGAAGTATTAGTTATGGATTGAGTTCAAATGATCTGGATATCGGTGTTTTCTTCTTCGATAAGAAAAAGTCAAGCATAGATTTATATTCAGACATCTATTTTAACCTCTGTTCACTCTTTAAAGCTGATAATATTGATGTCGTGATCCTCAATGACACGGGTCCAGCATTTCGATTTGAGGTTATTTCAACAGGAATTCTGATATATTATATTGACCCTGAAGAACTCACTTCATTTTACGAAACTACTTTGTTTCAATATGAGGATACTAATCGGTTCAGGAAAGAATCTCATTATGAATCAATAGTCTCTACTAAGGAGGGATTAATGAAAGAACGAAAAATCAACATTCAAAGGGTGGACAATTTTTTAAAGATTTTAAACGAATCCCTTTTAGAGATTCAAAGGCTCATCAGACCGATTAAAAGTCTTGATGAATTTATCTCCTCTGAAAAGAGAGATATCCGTAATCTTTCGATTCATCATTTAAGAATTGCCTTAGAATCGATCTTAGATATTTCAAGACACATCATCGCAGTCAAAGGGTTTGGGATTGCAGATTTAGCAACAGAAAATCTCATTGATATTCTTTGTAAAAATGGAGTGATCCCTTTTGAATTTTCGCAAAAGATTAGAGGGATGGCCGGGATGAGGAATGCAATTATTCACGTCTACTGGAATTTAGATGACGAGGAAATATACGATCTGATCAAGAATCGTTTAAGTGATTTTGAAGATTTTGCAAGATATATCATTCAATATCTGGAGAAGGAAACCAGGAATCAATAAGAAAATAGAATTATATGCTTACCCATTAAATTTTTTCTGCAAGAAATTCCTTTTGTCATTTTCTTCGCCTTTAATTCATTGGATCACTTCCATAAGAATTTTATTCCCATTGGCTTCGTGCGATTCATTATAACAAAATTTGTCACCGAATGAACATAAATTGTGATTTTTTAGGGAAGATAACATCATTTACAAAAATTATTAATTAATCAATTCAATTTAAACAAACATAATTATATCTAAAATATCAATTAGTTATCTCCCAAAATAAAATTGAAAGATATTCTTCTTCATTGGCATAAATTATGCTTTTTAAATCCCCAAAAAATGAAAGAAGGAGGTGAGTGAAGAATAAGGATTAGAGAAGATTTTAATTAAACATTGGCTGAGGCTTTTAAAAATAACAAAATTTAAAAACCAAAAAAACAAGAGGAACAAGAGAGACCAGATAAACCAGAGAAACGAGATAAACCAGAAAAACCAGACAAACTAAAAAAGGAGGAACAATATGTTAAGAAAGAAGAAAGGACAGAAAGGTTTTACATTGATTGAGTTGCTAATCGTCATTGCGATCATCGGCATCTTGGCCGCCATTGCCATCCCGATGTATCAGGCACAGACGGTAAAGGCAAGAATGACAGAAGTTTCAATTTCAATGAGTAATATTGCTTCTGCAATTGGTGCGGCTGTCCAGGAAGATACAACTTGGCCTACAAATGATTTAAACCTTACAACTGCTACTGCGATTCAAAATACATTGGGTGTTGCTCTTACTAGTATTGGAAGAGTACAAGCGTGGTCTGTAACTATTCCAGCAGGTGTAGGAGGGGGGGCAGCTGGAGATGTTTCAATATCAGCACAATTGCAAAACTGTGGAAACCCAGTTGATAATTTATTCTTAATTTTAACGGGAAATGTTCAAGCTGATGGCTCCATAGCGTGGAATTGGAATTCTTCTACTGTTCCACCAGCTTATATACCAAAGAGATAAAAGAAGATATAATATTTGCGCAGTATAGTGAGGAAAGATGTTTATTCCTTTCCTCACTATATTCTCTTATACTATATATATTATGATATTATTAACCCATATAAAATCTAAATAGCTTATTAGTCATCCAAATAAAGATATGGATATATTCTATAATCCCTCTAAAAAGGAAAATAGAATTTTATCGAGTCACTTTCCCTCCCTGTTCTCAAAAGGATAATTTTATTATTGAAGCATTAGAATAATTCTATTAATTAACAAATATAAATAATTTAAAATATTTTGCTTGAGGTAAATATGATTTATGAAATAAAAACGAAAAAAGGAATTACATTAATTGAATTATTAATAGTAGTTGTAATTGTAGGCATTCTTGCCGCAATAGCTGTTCCTGTTTATACTAATTACATGGTGAGGGCACGGCGGGCTGATGCTAAGACAGCACTGGAGCAGGTGAGGGCAGCTCAGGAAATGTGGCGGGCAGAACATGGTTCTTATTCAACAGATTTGGCAGAACTTCAAAATACTGCTGGAGCTCCAGCTACATCTATCAGTAAATATTACGATTGGGAATTTATTGCATTAAGTGATAATTCGTTCACTGCCCGAGCTGTTCCGATTGCTCCCCAACCAGCCGATGAAGAACTTTTCATCAATAATTTAGGTGAGAAATGGCCAGCCGAAAAATGGGCTAAGTAATTAAGGGCATAGGGCATAGCGAATAGAGCATAGAGCAGAGAGCAGAGGACAGAGGTCATAGGGTTAAAAAAAAGCAAGATAATGATTTATCTTGCTTTTTTTGTTTTTATTGACAACCATTTTTTATAGTCATATAATTAGTCAATAATAATGTCTATATTGGGGGTTATATGAAAAGTACAAATATTAGTGTTGCTGAAGGGAAAAAAGGGTTCAGCCGTTTGATAAAGGAGACGATTGAGAAAAAAGGGGAATTTGTCATAACCAAAAGGGGGAAACCTGTAGCTGTGATCCTTCCTTACGATGAATATCAAAATTCTAAAAAGATTGAGGGTTATAAAAAGATTATGAGGGTTAGGGAGGCATTTTTAAAGACAAATATTTTGGCAGATGAGGTTTTTAAAGAATCCAAAAAACAGTTGGAGAGAAGATCTTGAGGCGAGTTGTTTTAGATTCAAGTGTGATTCTAAAGTGGTATCTTGCTGATGAGGAACATGGCCAGAATGCTCTGGATTTGTTGTTCCAATATGTATCTAACGAATTGGAGATACTCGCTCCATCTTTATTAGAATATGAAGTGGTAAATGGATTGTTTATTGCACAAAAAAGAGGGAGAATTAAAGAGGAAAAACTTCTTACAGCCATAGAAGGATTTATTGATTTAGAAATTAAGTTAAAGAACATTTTACATTTTTATTCAAAGATAATGTATTATTGCAAAGTTTTTCAGCGATCGGTCTATGATGCCAGTTACTTAGCCGTAGCCGATACTGAGGGGATAATGATGATTACCTCCGATTCAGAATTATACAATGCTGTTAAAAAAGATCTGGATTGGGTAAAATGGCTCGGAGATATCTGAAACCTATTTAAAAGAAGAGGATTATAAAAAGAATCGAACCTCCAGTTTCGATTATCAAGCCTCAATACGAGTTTCGACAACGATAACCGATTACCGATACAAGATGTTGGGCTAATGGTGACGATGCTCGGTTCGAAGCAAGATGCTCGATGTTCGAAGCTTGATAAAAATAAAAGCGAGCCTCCAGTTTTGACAATCGAGCATCGATACCAGCATCGAAA
>JBBITW010000173.1:0-7410 GCA_037440525.1 Deltaproteobacteria bacterium | reverse complement strand
ATAACTATATTGGAGAAGAACTAAAAATTTAAATCGTCCGCTTGATAAGATTTTCAAGGATATTCCTGCCAGATCTTTTAACTTATCCTTATTTAAGTGATGAGTTACACTAAATTGTAAAGAGACCTCTGAAAAAGTCCTGAATTGACTGGGGAGGTAGGGTTCCAAACCCTTCGAATGCGGACATTAAGAAGTTAAATTGTTTACAATCGCTTTAGAGAAAATCAAGCATTTTCAAGGTATTAATCAATGGTGCCATATTATTATCGGTATTTGCTCTTGCCTGCCTCAGGCAGGCGAAGGCTTTTCCACCCCACCTCCCCAGTCTATAAGATTCGATTTAAATACTTTTTCAGAAATCTCGTAAAGTTATGTTGACACTAAAAGAGAAAAATTGTAATCTTTAATTCAACGTTTTTGAAAAAAATAAAGTATTGAAGGAGGTATAAAAATGTTTCAACAGATGTCTAAGATAAAGTCACTCGTTATCATCTTTAGTCTTTTTATGATTTCTCTTTCGAGTGCAGTCTATCTCAATGCCCAGGAACGCTATCCCACTGGCCAGATTGAACTCGTTATTCCATGGGCTGCAGGTGGATTTACAGATATTGCAGGCCGACTCTTTGCTGATGAACTCTCAAAGGTCCTTAAGACGCCGGTTGTTCCAACAAATAAACCTGGGGCAAGTGGAACAGTTGGAGCAGCCTACCTCGTGAGGGCAAAAAAGGATGGATATACACTTATGGTAACCACCTTGAGCACAATCGTGCTGGCTCCTCTTATCCTTAAAGGTATACCTTATGATACTGAAAAAGACTTAACCTCTTTATGCAAGATTATCGATGCCCCAAGTGGTCCCTTTGTAAAGGCGGATTCCCCTATAAAAAGGATTGAGGATATAGTAGAGTTTGCGAGGAAAAATCCTGGAAAGATTTCTTATGGAACTGCAGGAACCGGAAGCGACAGCCATTTTAACTTAGAAATCTTTCAAGACGAAGCAAAAATTAAATTGAAACATGTTCCTTTTAAGGGAGGAGGAGAACTTCCTGCTGCTGTTCTGGGTGGTCACGTAGATTTTGCTTCTACAGTAGTTACCTCTTTGATATCACTTCACAAGGCAGGAGAAATCCGTATCCTTGCAATAACAGGGAAGAACAGAATATCAGCCTCACCTGAAATACCTACCTATTTTGAAAGGGGATTTAAACAGAACTACTTGAGTAACTGGGTTGGGCTCTTTGCACCATCAGGCATTTCAAAATCTGTGATGGATGAAATCATCTCTGCCTCTGAAAAGGTAAGCAGATCAAAAGAATTTATAGCCAAGGTTGAGAAGATTGCCTCAATAGTAGACTATAATGGCCCTGTGGAATTTAAAGAACTGGTCAAAAGGGATACTGCGACTGCAAAAGCAATTGTTGATAGACTTGGCCTTTCACCCAAGTAATAGAATTAATCCTTCAAGGTGATGTGAACAGGATTTATGTGCCAGATCTTTTCACAATATTCACGAATGGAGCGGTCTGATGAGAATCTGCCCATTCGGGCCACAGTGAGAATAGATTTCCTTGACCAATTTTCTTGATCTCTGTAGGTGCAATTCACTTTTTCCTGAGTGTCTATATACGATTGGTAATCAGCAAAAAGCATATATTCATCTCTAAATAAAAGGGAATTGACCAGAGGTTCGAAGAGTTTATTATCACCATTAGAAAAAAAACCAAAACGAATGAGATCAATAGCCTCTCTGAGTGAAGGATTAGAGTTATAATATTCCATTGGGTTATAGCCTTTGGATTTAAGTTCGAATACCTCCTGGGCAGTCAACCCAAAAATGAAGAATTGTTCCTCACCAACCTCTTCCCGAATCTCGATATTTGCTCCATCAAGGGTTCCAATCGTCAAAGCCCCATTGAGAGCAAATTTCATATTACCAGTACCCGAGGCCTCTTTCCCTGCAGTTGAAATCTGCTCTGATAGATCTGCAGCCGGATAGATTCTCTGTCCATTTTTAACATTAAAATCTGGGAAGAAAATAACCTTCAGTCTATTGCCAACATCTGGATCATTGTTCACCACATCAGCTACGGAATTGATCAACTTTATTATTAATTTGGCCATGAAATAGTTTGGGGCAGCCTTTCCCCCGAATATAAAGGTTCTTGGGATTATCTGGATATTCGGATTCTTTTTGATACGATTGAAAAGTGTGATGATATGTAAAACATTAAGATGCTGACGCTTATATTCATGTATTCTTTTTACCTGGATGTCAAAAATCGAATCGGGGTTTATCAAAAGGCCTGTTCGTTCCATAACAGTTTTAGCGAGATCACACTTAACTTCATATTTTATCTTTCGCCATTTTGCCCTAAAATCGGCATCTTCCGCTAATGTTTCAAGGTTTCTCAGCTCATCGAGATTCTTAACCCATCCACTTCCAATCCTTTCAGTGATTAATTCTGCCAAGCGAGGATTGCTTAGCAGGAGAAAACGGCGTGGAGTTATGCCATTGGTGACGTTATGAAATTTTTCTGGGTAAAAATCACTAAAATCACTCAGGACATTCCTCTTTAAAAGTTCTGTATGTAATTTTGCCACACCATTTATAGAATGGCTCCCGACAGAAGCCAGGTGCGCCATACGAACATAGCGTTCTCCTGTTTCATCAATCAGTGATAAGCGGATAGCCTTTCCTTCATCCCCGGGATATTTAAGCCTCACCTCATCAAGAAAGCGCCTATTGATTTCATAAATGATTTCAAGGTGTCGCGGGAGTAATCTTCTAAATAACTCAATTGGCCATTTCTCCAATGCCTCTGGTAATAAGGTGTGGTTTGTATAGGAGAATGTCTTACATGTGATCTCCCATGCCTTATCCCAATCCATTATATATTCATCAACGAGCAACCTCATCAATTCCACTATTGCAAGGGAGGGATGGGTATCATTTAGTTGCACTGCATATTTCATATGGAAATTCTCTAAATTCTTCTCCCGTTGAAAGTAGATACGGATCATATCCTGCATCGAACATGAAACGAAAAAATACTGCTGTTCCAGACGCAACTGTTTCCCTTCAAGAGGCTCGTCATTTGGATAAAGCACCTTTGTTATATTTTCTGAGAAGACCTTCTCATCAACTGCACCATAGTAGTCACCTATATTGAAGGCCTGTAAATCAAATGATTCACAAGCCTCTGCCTTCCAGAGACGTAGTAGATTGGCAGTATTAACTCTGTAACCCAGCAATGGAATATCATAGGCAATCCCTTTTACCTCCCGATTGGGAATCCAGCGAACACGAAAATTTCCATTTTCATCATAATAGTGTTCGGTATGACCACCAAACTTTACATTAAATGCGATTTCAGGCCGTGGTAATTCCCAGGGGTTCCCTAACTGCAACCATTTATCGGTCACTTCAACTTGCCACCCTTCCCGAATCTCTTGATCGAATATTCCGAACTCATATCTAATTCCGTAACCAATGGTTGGAATCTCTAAGGTGGCCAATGAATCCATATAGCATGCTGAAAGCCGACCCAGGCCTCCGTGTCCAAGACCAGGCTCCTCCTCCTGATCTAAGAGCATTTCGAGATCCAGCCCCATCTCTTCTAAGGCCTGCCTTACCTCATCGAAGATACCAAGGCTTATCAGGTTATTGCCAAGACTCGGTCCGAGTAAGAATTCAGAGGAAAGATAGCAAACCGTTCTACTTGCCTTTTTATAATAGGTCTCCGCAGCCCGTAACCATCTATGCATTAATCTATCGCGCACAGCATATGCAAGTGCCAAATAATAATCATTACGGGTCGCCACTTCGGGGAATTTACCCTGGAGAAAGAATAGACTCTGCTGTATCGAATGCTTGATAGCCTCCTTTGTAAGACCTGTCCTCGTTTCACTAAGAGACCCCTTTTGATATTTTTTCTTTGAAGAAACTCCTCTTGATCTCTTAGATTTAGGTTTATCCATGGTCATTACTCCTCATTTTTAATATTATTTTTACTACATTTCTTAATATTCAATATTTTTATCCAAGTCAAGTAAATTAAGGGGGGGCTGAAAAGTCCCTTGAAAGACTTAAGAAGAATGGTGTAACTATATTGTCCATTTAGTGACAATTTGTGTAAATTTTAATATTCTTCTTTAAATCGTATTTTCATTGATCGAAGCAATTTCATTTATATTTCAATAAATTAAGAGCAATCTAAAAATTTATCTTATTTTGGCAAAAAATTTGCAGATTAATCTGAATTTGGAGTAATAAAAATGGTGAAACGGGGGAAAAACTCAATAACATTTGAGAAATGGAAGGAGGCAATGTCAAAAGAGATCTTTCTTTATAATGAGGACCGAAACAATATACTTAAGAGACTATATGAAATGTTCTGTGATGATTACGATGAAGAGGAACCTCCAACCCCTAAGAAAAATAAAACTAAATCTTTCAAATGATTAACGATGCCTCTCTATTATTTCTTTCCCTACCATGAAACCACCTATTACCTCTCCTTCTAACCCAATGTATGGAAAATTTTCTTTCCCCAGGAAGTAGATTCCATCTGATATCCTTGTTGGAATTATCCCTTCCCTCCATCTAAAATCCCGCTCTGTTCCATAGAGGAAATGAGGATAAGACCAGCATGAGTAATGAGCCTCAACCCAACTCCAATCAATAAACTCGATAAATTCTTCAATAAATGGGAAAAGGTACCCTAAATGCTTCATCACTCCTTTTCTTTGCTCGATTATAGAATCCTGATCCCATCTTCCCTGAGAGATTAAACTCTGGGCAATTAGTGCCCTTCTCCCCTCTGGAGCATATGTCTCATCATTTTTTGGACTTAAATATATAAAAAGAAGATTTCCTTTTCCATAATCTCCCTCTAAATTACTGAGGGAGGTAATGAGGCGTTGCATTCCAACTGGAACCACATCTTCCTTTATTCCAATAAAAGCTGGGATAATGGTATATACTGGATGGGTTCTTTTTCCTAATTTTGATAAAGATTTTGGCCTTTCCCCTAAGAGTTTCTGCAGGCCAGAGATGGGTAAATTTAAGATGAGGTATCTGCTTCTGAATCTTATCCCCTCACTTGTAGAAATTGTTTTAAGGCCTCTCTCGCCATTTAAGTCTAATCTTTCTATCCCTTTTATTTCTTCAATTTCCCCCCCTAATTTTAAAAATTTCTTCAATATATTCTTATTAAGATCTTCTAAGTCAATATCTATTGCATACCTATCTTTCATACTTTTGGAGAGAAGATAATAAACCGAAGCAATGGGTAATCTATCTGGAAGAAGATTCCCCAAAGAAATGATTTGAAGCTTTAAGAATTCCCTAAATTCTTTTGAAAATGAGAGGAGTTTTTTATTGATATTTCCTTTTGGGAAAGAATCAAACGAAGCCCATCTCCACCAGGAATGAGAATGGAAAGGAAACAGAGGGTCAAGGGTTGCCTTCTTTTCAAAACTATCCAATTTTTTACAAAAATTTTCTATCCTATCATAAAAGACCCTTATATTTTCAACATCTTTTGGGAATTCTCTTTCCCATTCCCTCTCGAAAAGAAAACGCTCACCCGAAATATCAATCCTTCCATTCGGCAAAATGACCTGCAGGTCCAACTCTTGCGCCTGATTTTTTATACTAACCTCTACATCATCTAAAGACTTTCTTTGGTTTTCTAAAAAGGAGATATCTAATCTTTGAGAAAGTCTCTTTAAAAGATTTAATCCTATTCTCTTTTCTGAAAAGTTAGAAAAAGATTGAAATCTATAGCCACCTTTTTGATAAGAGGAACTGTAACCTTCTTCCCTCAAAATTAAGACGCTAAGATTCTCTTTTGCTAATAATACTGCGGCAATTAATCCTGCCAAACCTGACCCTATTATGAGGACTTCATACTCATTTCTATTATGTCTCATAAATATCTAATTTCTAACCAAAATATTTAAAATCTTTTCTTTGAACGTGGAGGTATATAAAAAATTTTTCTTCTCTATCGAGAGTAATACTAATAATCATTTTTCCATTTCGAAAAGATTCAATAAGGAGGAGTGGGGATTGTTTTATACAATCGGACTAAACGAATTCAATCTTCTCTTGCTCTTTTTCTGCCCTTTCAATCTCACCTATCATATAAACCTTTTCACCCATAGAAAGAAGCCTTCCCAATATATCATCAGCCTCTTTTGCCTTTACTATCAGTATCATCCCGATTCCATTGTTAAATGTTCTTAGCATCTCCTCTTCTGTTATATTCCCCTTTTTCTGTATCAGGGAGAAGATTGGTGGGATTTCCCATGATCCCCGATGAATTATTGCCTTACAACCTTTCGGGATAACCCTTGGAAGATTCCCTGTAATTCCACCACCTGTGATATGGGAAATTCCTCCAATATTAAAATCTCTTACAAGGTTCAGAACCGTCTTCACATAAATCTTTGTTGGTTTAAGAAGTTCTTCACCTAAAGTCTCCCCAAGCTCCTCCACCTTCTCATTTAGATTCATCTTATTGTATTCGAGAAGGACTTTTCTAACCAGGGAGTATCCATTGCTATGAAGCCCGCTTGAGGAGATTCCGATCAATCGGTCCCCAACAGTAACTCCAGAACCGTCTATTAACTGTTGATTCTCAACAATCCCTACAGCAAAACCAGCAAGGTCATATTCACCTTCATTATAAAACCCTGGCATCTCAGCTGTCTCCCCCCCGATTAAGGAACATTCAGCTTCCATACAACCTTTTACGATCCCACTGATTATCTTTAATCCCTTTTCTGGGTCCAGCTTCGAAGTAGCCAGATAATCTAAAAGAAAAAGAGGTCTTGCACCGTTTACCACAATATCATTGACGCACATGGCCACCAGATCAATCCCCACCGTATCATGACGATCCATGAGGAAGGCTATCTTAAGTTTCGTTCCAACTCCATCGGTAGAAGAGACCAAAACAGGCTTTTTATAACGCTCTAAATTAAGTGAAAAACAACCAGAGAATCCTCCAATCTTTGTCAATACTTCAGGACGAAATGTGGATTCAACTAATGGCTTTATTGCCTGAACGAATGAATCTCCCTTTTCTATATCTACCCCTGCATCCTTATAAGAAATGTTCTTCATCTCTTCCTCTCAAATACTTTTATAAAAATTAATCGATAGACTTTAAAAAGTCAACACTTTACTTATAAGATGTAAAAGATTTAAAATTATAATTAAAAATATCCATCATTCATATCTTTTCAATTGAACAATGGCCTGGGCAGCTTTTAAGTAATGTGTTTTTTATGTCTTTGCCGGGATTTAGGGAGTTTAGGAAATGATAATGCATCACTGAAGCGGGGAGTTTAGTGATCTGGCAGGGATGTCTGAGAAAATCTTATAGCGGTAACCTTATCATG
>JBBITW010000172.1:0-7422 GCA_037440525.1 Deltaproteobacteria bacterium | reverse complement strand
GGTTCCTCGCTTCGCTCGGAACGACAAAGAAAGGAAGCTCGGAATGACAGAAAAAGGAGACTCGGAATGACAGAAAAAGGAGGCTCGGAATGACAAACATGGCATACACTTCATTGCGACACAGTCTCTTTAGGGGAGGTATGGAGGGGTTAATTAATCAAGGACTTTTTCAGACTCATAAAAATTTTTATTGACATTTTAGCTTTATTCTTGTAAATTGTCAAAATGTAAAGTTTTTTATACCTATTCCAAAGATTGGAGAATATAATGGCTAAGAAACGATGGGTTATGTTGATCTTTTCTCTTTTGTTATGGAGTTCGGGGGTTGTATATGGACAAACCCCTTATGAAAAAGGTTTAAAGGAGTTTAAGGAGGAAAATTTTGAAGAGGCACTTGAATATTTCCTGGAAGCAAGAAAAATAGATCCAAGTTCCTCTTCTGCTGCCTTTTTCTTAGGCCTTACCTATAAGTATATTCAAAATTATAAAGAGGCAATTCCTCATCTCAGAGATGCAGTTACCCTTACACCTAAAATCAAGGAAGCCCTTGTAGAATTGATAGATGTCCTTTATCTAACCAATAACCTTGAGGAAGCAAAAAAATGGATTGAAATTGGTGAAAGGGAGGAGATAGCACCAGCGAGAATTCAATTCTTAAAAGGTCTTGTTCTTGCTAAAGAAGGTAAAGGAAAGGAAGCTATTTCAGCCTTTGAAAAGGCAAAGGAGCTCGATCGGAACTTTGCCCAGGCCGTGGAATTTCATATCGCAAATATTTACTTAAAAGAAGGTAAGCTAAAGGAAGCAAAAGAACGATTCAGGTTTGCCCTGACAATCGATCCCACAACAGAGATGGGACTCTTTGCAAGGGATTATGAAAAGTTCCTGACAGCAAAGATTGAAAGGGAAAAACCATGGAGATTGAGCGCTGGTCTGGCTTATAAATATGATTCCAATGTGGTTTTAAAACCTCTTTCAGGGCCACTTGCTCACCTCATATCAGATGAAGAAGATCATGTCCTTAATGGAACGCTTAGGGTTGGCTATACTGCACCATTCTCCTTTAGGACTCCCTACAGTCTATCATTTCAGTATTCATTTTACACTGATATTTATGAAGATTTGACACCTTATCAATGGATAAGTTCTTCAATAAGTGCAATCCCTGGATATAATTTCGGTAAGGTCTCTGTTAATATGCCGCTGGTCTATGGTTATAACTGGTTAAAGCGGCGAAGCTATAATGTCATCAAAGGTGTAGAACCAACAATGAGATTTATGGTAACTGACGATAGTATTGGAGAGGTCTCTCTTGGATATTACAGGAAAGGATATCTCCGTAGGGCTGTCCATCCTGATGAGGACCGGGATGGAGACAATACAAGTTTGACATTTGGCTGGACCTATTTCTTCAAAGAGGGCGAAGGCCTTCTAAACATCAGATATTCTCCATCCAGAGAGGATACAGATGGAAGGAATTGGGAATACAAACAGCACAAATTTAGTGCCAACCTGATTTATCCCCTTATCAGGTCTCTTAAACTTCAGCTATCAGGAGATGCAACATTCACAAAATATGTAAATGAGAATACGTTCTTCCTTGAAAAGAGGACCGATGACACATATTCTGGTTCCATTGGTCTAATTTATAGTATCTTTAAAAATTTAGATGCCATAGCCAGCTACTCTTATACCAGAGACATCTCGACCATCGAGATATATAATTATAAGAGAAGCATATTCTCTTTAGGTCTGGAACTTAGATATTAAGGGAGGGTTATCCATGAAAAGACTCTTTATTTTCTCCTGGATCATTATTATCTTTACAGGAAATGCTGTCCTGGCTTCCCCTGTAGGAAAAGTGACACTTTTAGAGGGAAGGGTTGATGTATTAAAACCTGGTAAAACTGTTGCTACCCCTGTAAAAATAGGAGATGCAGTTGATGTAGGTGATATCTACAGGGCAAAGAGCAATAGTCGTGCAGAGATCACTTTCGTGAACAATAATATTTTAAGAATTTTGCAAAATACAAGAATTGAGATTAAGGAATACGAAGTTGAGGCAGAGCCAAGTTCAGGGGTGATAAGGCTTTACCGTGGTAGGGTTCAGGCTTCAGTAGGGAAAGATTTTCTAAGGAGGGCCGCTGCCTTTGCAGAAGGCAATAAACTTGAGATTCATACACCAAATGCTGTTGCAGGTGTAAGGGGAACAATCTTTGCTGTTTTTTATGAGGGGGGTATCACATGGGTCTTCTGTCTGGAAGGTAAAGTCTATGTCTTTAATCCTGCCAAACCAACTGTTCTTATCGTCGTTCCAGCAAATTTTGTCTCAAATGTAACTGGAGATGAATCACCAACACAGCCAGCAAGCCTTGGAAAGAGCTTCTTTGAAACCATTCTTATTCCCTGGGTAGTCCAGGCATCTGAGCAAACAGAGAATATCTGGCAGCAAACACCTCAGGAAACACCTCAAGAAACCACAACCGAAGCATTCTTCCTGAGTGAATTCAATACCAATCTAATCTATTACGATGGTTCTTTGACGGATGATGGATCTCTTGACGGGATGATGATGGGAATAGGAACACTCTGGACAGCTACACAGGCAAACCCAATCCCTTCTGTTCTCTTTGGAGATTACGTTGAGGGAACTATTCCAGAAGGTCATATCTGGGCTACTGAAGTTTTTAGCTATAACTATCTAAACGAAACCTTCACCACATATGATGGTGGAGCATATGAGGGTTATCTCGTAGGCTTTGTAGACCCCAGCTACGCTCTCGAAGCGAGGTTCATAGGAATCTATATAGACCCGGAGGGTCGTGCCGGTTTCTTAAAAGGAAATTTCACAGGAGAGGCAATTCCTTCCCCTACAAATCTATTCGCTGCAGAGGGAAGCATGTTTCCTGTTCAAATCTACGATAGTATAGGTATCAGTCCTTCTAACCTTCATTCCAGTATTCAAACCCTGACTCCATTATCGGTTGGGGGAGGAGGAAGTTTTGAGGAAGGAGGAAATATAACAGTTGATAATTATGTTTCGGAACATTATAGTCTCTATACCCCAAATCGTGAAGTTGCAATCTGGAAAAACCTTTTATTTGGAAGTTATTCATCACCTACTGGTAACTGGACGCTTTCAACAGGTGCTAACGACTGGGGTAGTTATTATTCTGGAACGTTATCTACAGGGTCCTGGAGCGTGAGCAATCAAATCATCGGGACCACTTATGGCTATGGAGCTGACATATCCACGGCAAAGACATGGATTAGCATTGGAGAAATCCTTGGCACTTATGAAAACTCAAATCTCTGGCAGGCAGTTCAGATAGGGCTAAATCTTGAGACAAGAAAATTCCTTGAGATGGCAGGAAAGATTCCTGGAACTCCAAATATATCTGCCCTTCAGGCGATGAATATTCCCTGTGTTGAGGTTGGAAGAACAACACTTTCAGGAAATGGCAATAATTTTACAACCCTGAGTATGAATGATGTGATTTTCTTTGCCTCAAACGCCCTTGCTAAACCAACCATCTGGGCAACAGGAAGTGTTACGGGAACCTATGATGCACCTCCAACAATTGGAACTGCTATAAATCTATCCGCAGGAGGATTTTCAGCAGATTTTAAGTTCTGGGGCTGGAATACTTCAAATGGCAAATGGATTGCTACTGTTGATGGTGGAACAGGCGGATTTAATGGATCTACGAGCTTCTGGGGTGCTTCAGCAGGAACTGGTGCAACATCTGGGTCAGGTTCTATCACCGGAACAGCCTCGGGAGTTGCTGAATAATATAACTTAAATTTGAGCGATTCTAAATTGTCATTGCGAAGCAATCTTTATTAAATTGTTATTCCGAAGCAATTTTTACTAAATTGTCATTCCGAGCGAAGCGAGGAATCTATGAGATTGTCACGCAATGACAGTATGAAAAATTAAATGCGTTTGTATTAGCACAAAAAGGTTTAAATGAAAAGATTTTCAATAATCTCAATTGCACTTTTTTTAATCTCTTCTTTGATTCCTTTATCCTACGCTGAAACTACTTTCAAGATTGGGGTCTTTGACCTCCAAAAAATCATCAAGGAATCCAAGGTAGTACAGGAGTATAAAAAGAATTTTTTAACTGAAATTGAGATAAAGCGAAAACCTCTTCAGGAAAAACAGGATTCCATTAGATTAATTGAAGAAAGGCTAAAAAATGAAGGGAAAACAATCTCTCTTGAAGAAAGAAGGAGATTAGAAGATAGACGGGATCGGGATATAAAAGAATTTCAACGTTTAAAAGAAGATTTTGATATGGAATTGCGAAGGATTGATAGGGAGCTTTATCAGAAGGTTGTTCGGGAGGTAAGGGAAATAGTTAAAAGCATTGCCGAGAAAGATAGGCTTTCAATAGTTTTTGAAAGGCTTCAGGCTGGAATCGCTTACAGCGAAGATTCCTTTGATATTACGAAAAAGATTATTGAGGCATACGACGAAAAGAAATGACAGGATAATTTATTTCTCCTCCATACAGACAATCCCCTCTTCTTCGCACTCAATGATGATTGATTCGGCTCCTTCTTCCAATGTAGATATCTCATAGATCGTTACTGGTTTCTCCCTTCCTTTAACAATAACCTTCTCAAGCCCCTGAACCTTTAATCTATAAAGATCACCCCTTAAAATTGCATCTCTTATCTTTGATAAAGTAAATTCAGTAATGAGTATATGTGTATTATATTTCCTTGTCAGTCCTTCCACCCTCGCCCCTAAATTTACATGGTCTCCAATTACTGTATAGTCCATCTTTTTCCCCTCAGCACCAATATTCCCCACGAGGACCTCACCTGTATTGATGCCAATCCCTGAATCGAGAGGCATCTTTCCTTCAGACTGCCACTTTCTCTGAAGATGCTGAAGCCTTTTCACCATATGCAAAGCACACTTCACAGCAAGCTCGGCATGATCCTTCTGGGGTAATGGGGCACCCCAGAAGGCCACAATCTCATCTCCAACAAATTTATCGAGTGTTCCATCCCATTGAAAAATTACCTGCGTCATCTCTCCAAGATACTCATTTAACATGGTCACAACCTCTTCAGGAAGATTCTTTTCTGAAAATGTTGTAAACCCCCTTATATCTGAAAAGAGAACAGTCACTTCCCTTCGCTCACCCCCTAATTTTGCAAGGTTAGGATTTTTTATCAATTCATTGACGACTTTCTCGGTAACATAACTTGAAAACATAGCCCTTATCCTTTTTGCATAACGCTCTTCTGTAGCATACCTGAATGTAGTTGTGACAAAGAAGATCGAAAGGATATTGATACTCGAGTAACTCATATCTATCCAGAGACCCTTTTTAAAAAAGAGGAAATAGCCAATAAAGTAAATCAAAAAAATAAGTATAAGGGATAAAATGGCACCCAGAATTGCCCTTACCCTGATCATTAAAAATGAGAGTAAAAGACCTGAGAAAAAGATGAGGACTATATTTGAGAGGGTAGTTGTCTTTCTTAAATAATTGCCATGAAGAATGGAAGCAATAACATTGGCATGTTTCTCAACCCCTGGCATTGCTGGGGAGGAAGGCGTTACCCTCAGGTCGTACATCCCAACAGCAGTAGCTCCAACAACAACAATCTTATCCCTTATCTGAGATGGATCAATCCTGTTCTCTAATATATCCACCACAGAGATATGGGGGAATGTCTTTTCAGGACCATAATAATGGATGAGCATCCTATTCCAGAAATCTGTTGGGATGATATTCTCACCAAGTTGAATACCTGTTGAGGCAATAAGTGTCATTGATTCAGCAGGGATATTAAGAAAAACTCTTACGGCCTGCAAATCAAGAGAGGGAAAATAGTCTCCATTATATTCTATTGCCAGTACCTCCCATCGAAGCACTCCATCCTTATCTGCAATCATATTTATATGACCGAGGGAGGCTGCATGGGAAGAAATCGCCTTTACAGGTAATAGCACATTATTTGCCCTTATGGGAATAAATATATTAAAGTTCTCGATTTGAGCAACTGATGAGTAGGAATTACGGAATAGAATCCCATCTTGAACATCCCTTTTTTCACCTTCAAAGTCAAAAACTACAGGAATGAGCACGTTTCCTGCCTTTTTAATTGCATCGCCAAGGATTTTATCATCCTTCGAAGACTCCGAATATATCACATCAATAAAGATGACCTTTGCACCCATCCCATGGAGATGATTTATCAGGGAGGCAATCTTTCTCCTCTCCCATGGCCATCGTCCCATCCTTTCAATGCTTTTATCATCTATGGCCGCAATAACAACCTCCTTAGGAGGGGTGGATTTGCCCCTTAACTGGAATCTCAAATCGTAGAGGAGGAGTTCAAACCGCTCCAGTGGCAACAATTTATTAATTGCAGAAAAGGAAAAGAAAAAGGTGATAAGAATCCCTAATAAAAATACAGTTTTTGTCTTCTTCATCGTTTAATTTAGATCGTAATAATTTCTCCACCCTTCAATAGTACAAGGTTTTCAATCCCAAGCCTCTGTATGTCAAGTTCTATACTCCTCATATACTGGCTTTTTATATGGGTTATATAGACCTTTTCAGGAGGATTCTTTATTTTTAAAAGCTCCTTCTTTAATAATTTTGGAGTTAGATGACCTGTCTTAATAGCAATATCTTCCATCCGATCGGGAAAAGAGACATCTATAATAAGGGAGTGAATAACCTTATCTCCAATCTTTTCCCATGTTTTATCAGTTGGCCCTGTATCCCCTGTATAGAAAAAGCTCTTCCTTCTTTCATCTTCTACAAGATAACCTGTAGCAGGGACAGAATGATTCACAGGATATGGTGTAATGGTGTAATGACCAATCTTTAGTGGTGAATAGGGATTAAGTTCTTTGAGAGTCAAAATTCCCCTATAGGTATTTGGTATCATAGTAAAATCTGGCCAAATCCACCCATCCAAAAGGCTCTTTTTAATGGCTCTTATCACTGGAGGTATGCTCATGATGTTTATCCTGTGCCACTTTTCCCTAAAAATAAGATTATCAGCAAGAAATGGAATTCCCATAATATGATCCAGATGGGAATGGGTAATAAATATATGTTCAATCCTCATCTGAGCCTTTATATTAAGCACGTTTGTTAGACTCCCTGTATCAAATAAGATCCTCCCGTTCAATAAATAGCTTGGAGGGCGATGCCCTGGAAACTCTGACCCTGAAGAACCAAGAACCCTGATCTTCATTATTCTCTCCTGAAAGTAAAATTTTTATTTTAGAATAATCTTAATCTATAGAAAAAACGCTCCAATCTGTCAAGTAAAAAAACATAGATTCCTCGCTTTGCTCGGAATGACAGGGTGAGGGGATTCCTCGCTTCGCTCGGGATGACACCACTCTATCGTCATTTCGAGGCGTTAGCCGAGAAATCTTTC
>JBBITW010000171.1:5285-7429 GCA_037440525.1 Deltaproteobacteria bacterium | reverse complement strand
GGCATACACCTCATTGCGACACTGTTGCATTGGGGAGAGGGGTTTAGATGCCTATCATGTAGGGTCTTCATTAGCTTTTCGAGTTTCATGGAGTGAAAGTCAAAATTTCTCTGGAGATTTCTTATCGCAGCTATGTGCTCTTCCATCTGATCGAGAATCTCTTTCATTATCCTTTCCCCCTTATTCCATTGGGTAGAAGCGTTCAGTGGCGGAGAAGGGACGGGCAGTCCTCTTAGATTGCTCTTCGAGGAACTTTTCAAGAGCCTTATTGGATATACATTTTGTAAATCTGGAGTAACAGTTCTCCCTTGTGCAACGGCTTATCTCATTTCCCTCCTCATGGACTATCTCATGATATTTACATGAAAAACAGTATTTAATGAGCATATGTTATCCTCTTTTTAATTGTAAGGTGTAAAAAGCAAGGGGTTAGATCATATTTAATCTATTTTAGTTAGCTTATTTCTTAAGACTTCGAATCAATCCTGTAAGCATCTTATCCACCCTTAATAATTGATTTAGAATCTCATGAATATCCTCTTTACTAATATAATTTAGCATTAAAGCAAGTTCTAATTGGGTATCCAGTTCGCTTAAGGAACCTTGAGCCATACTTAGAAAATTTCTAAACTCTTTCTTTCCTTGCCTTGCTGCCCCCTCTGCTATATTACAAGGTATACTAACTGCTGCCCTTCGCATTTGTGAGACAAGTCCAAATTTCTCATTTGCAGGGAATGTGCTTGTTAAATTGTAAACCTCCTGTGCTACTTTTAAAGCCTGTTGCCAAACTTCCAATTTCTTATGGGGCTTTTCCATACCCATATTATTTTTTTCCGCCTTACTACTTACACCTTACAGTAAAAATTCTTTCAAAAAATAGGCTACCGCCGATTCGAATTGGAGGCCAATTCGAAATAATTTTTTTATTTTTTTCTTTTCCCCTGCCATATTAGGGGTTCAAGGGTTCAAGGATTCAAGGGTTCACGATTTTTTATTTAATGATTTAATTAAACCCTTGAGCATCCTTTCAACATCTCCAACTTCTTTCTGGAGTAATTTTGACTCTTCATCTTTTAAAAATCCTAAATCTCTTGACAATGGAATAGATAATCTATATGCTTTCTGCCAAACTTTTAATTCTTTAAAACTCTTAAACAATTTTACTTTCTCTTCAAAACTTGAACCCTTGGATCCTAATCACTTGAATCCTTAATTTAGGCTACCTTTTCTATCATTGAATAATGTAATTCCACAGAAGGCTGATACCCGATCAAATTCAAAAGGATCCTTACCCTGTCACTATCTGAAACCCATCTTTCAAATATTCCAATCAGGTCTCTGAAGTGTCCACTCTTTATCCTCACTACATCATTGGGTTTGAAATCCTTCTTGATCTTTACAATATTTCTCTCATCGGTTCTTTCTTTTATAATTGTTATCACCTCTTCTGCAACGGGAACTGGATAGCCACCAAAACCAAGGACACACTTTACTCCTCTCCCCCATCTCACTAAAGGATAATTTATCTCGATATCGAATTTTCCAAAGATATAACCCGGAAATAGGGGCTTCAATTCCTTGATGGTTCGCCCGTTTCTCGACAAAAATGATTCTATCCAGGGATTGAAGATCTCAATTCCCTTATTTGAGAGGTAAGAACTTGCCTCCTCTTCTTTCCGGACCTTGGTTTGAATCACATACCATTCCATAATTAAAAGGTTGATTTAGAATTTTTAGTTCTATCGAAAATTTTTTTAAACCTCTTTATATTATTTAAAAAACCCTTATCTTCTTCCTTACCTTTTTTATGCCTATAACCATATCCATAACCATATCTGTAATAATAACCATCAGATCCAAAATAACGTGAAAATAGTGAAGAAGACCTGAATTTTACATCGTTAAGAACAAACCCGAGTATCTTATTATTTTCGATATTTGAGATAGCCTGCTCAACAGTCTCCCTCGGCGTTACCCCCCCTCTTACAACCAGAAGAACTCCATCCACAATCTTTGATAGAATCCCTGGTTCAGATGTTGCGAGAATGGGCGTGGTATCAAAGATTATAAATCTATCATTGTAACGGGACTTCAACTCTTCTACTAAAAGCTCCATTTTCTTAGAGTCCAGAATCTCGGCCGGG
>JBBITW010000171.1:0-5275 GCA_037440525.1 Deltaproteobacteria bacterium | reverse complement strand
GGTTTTCTTGAGCCGATCCACCAGGTAGTATTAGAAGCTTTTCAATTGAGGTTTTTAAAAAATATTGCGAAAGATCACCATCTCCGAGCAGATAATCAGAAAGCCCTTTTCTGCTTTCTAAACCAAATAGTTTTTCAATCTGAGGATTCCTTAGGTCACAATCTACAAGAAGTGCATGGATATTAAAATGATGGGCTATTCCTATTGCAAGGTTTGCGGCAATCAAGGTCTTACCTTCATTATTTGTTGAACTCGTTACCATTATTGTCCTTGGAGGATCGGGGATTCTCATTTTTAATATCTGAGTCCTCAATTTTCTGAACTGTTCTGAAGGAAGGGAGGATCTTTGAGATAAGGCTACAAGCCTCTCATCATAAATATTTTCTGTCTCCACCTGGGAGAATAAAATTTCCTTATCCTTTTTCTTAATCTCCCTCTCAGCCTCTCCAGCAACAGGTGAAAGGTCCTTTACCATGCCTCTTTCTTTCTCAGCCTTTTCAAGGGCTTTATAAATCTTGCTCATGAAACCTCCCTTCTTATCTAAATCCTGTTAAAAAGATTCTGGATACTTTTGTAAATGAGATCGATTGATCTTAAAGCAATTTTAAAAATATCATCAAAAATGGATTCCATATGGTTTTCCCATAAAGGATTACTTATTATTAGAAAAATTGTTAATAAAATAACCACCAGTATTAAGATGGCCTTTTTACTTTTTTTCTTAAAATCCTTTCCTTCGAGGTTTCTTATAACTTCGCTAATTATCTTTTTATCAATTATCTTTTTGTCTGTTGCATAGCCTGTAATAAGTGCATTATCGCAAACAATATTTATCATCCTCGGAATGCCCTTTGTATATCTGTATATTTCTCTTATCGCCTTCTCTGTAAATATATTTGGATCAACTGCCCCTGCCCTGGTTAAACGGAGATAGATATATTTCTTTGTCTCTTCCTTACTCAAAGGATTAATATGATAACGGAGTGTTATCCTCTGCTTTAATTGTCGAAATTGGTTTTGATTCAATATATTATTAAGTTCGGGCTGTCCCATCAGGATAACCTGGAGAAGTTTTGCCTTTGGTGTCTCGAGGTTTGTCAGAAGCCTCACCTCTTCAAGGACTTTTGGATCGAGACCCTGTGCCTCGTCAATAATCAACACAACATTTTCATTATGGGAATAAGAGTTGAGGAGGAAATTTTGTAAATCAATAAGGTCCTGGCGTTTTGATCTCCTCTGACCTTTAATCCCGAGGTCCTCACAGATATAGTGGAGAAAATCTGTTGGGCCAAGTGTTGGATTAAAGATATAGGCAGTCCTCGTATTCCCATCAAGCTGTGAAAGGAGTGACTGGACGAGGGTTGTCTTCCCTGTTCCAACCTCCCCTGTAATTACAGTGAATCCCTTCTTTTCTTTTACAGCATATGTGAGATGGGCTAAGGCCTCCCGATGATTCTCACTGAGATAGAGAAATCTCGGGTCAGGTGTTATCTCAAAAGGCTTCTCTTTTAATCGATAAAATTGTGTATACATATATTCACCTCATTCAGGCTGCCTTCTTCTCTATTCTTGGTATATTCGCAAGGACTTTTATACCAAAGGTTGCCTCCAGGTCCTCTGCATCCCTGAATGATCGATCCATCTGTTCACGAATGAATGCCAGAGCAAAACCTCCGCCACATGCAAGAATAAACCCCATCAGTAGAACCTTAGGCACATCAGGTTTAAAAGGTCTTTCAGGAACCCTTGCTGGATCTACAACTTTAAACTGCTCTCCCTTCTGACGGCGCTCAAGGTTTTCTGCCTGCTGTGCCTCTTCATTCTTTTTAAGAAGGGATTCATAAATTTCCTTCGTATTTTGATAATCCCTTGTAAGCTGTGCAAGGGTAAGTTCTCTTAAAGGGGTGGTCTCAATACGCTCACGATATTTATTGATCTGTGCCTTAACCTTTGATTCCTCCTCCCTCAATCTCTCTATCTCGAGTTGAGTTGCAACAATCTGGCTCTCTATCTCTTTGTAACGGGGATTTAACTTTACATCTGTTTCATCAATCATTTTTGTCCCTGATTTAGAAGATAAAACTTCGTCCTTTAACTCTTCTGAATCGACCTTTTCAGAACCGGAGGTCCCTATCTTAGCCTCAAGTTCCTTTATCTTCTTTTTTGTCAGGATAATATCAGGATGTTTCTCCTTATACTTGGATTGTAACTCTAAAAGTTCCCTCTTTAATTGCTCAAGTTTTACCTCGCTTTGGCTCTTTGTCTGATTCCTCACAGGCAAACCCATTTGAAGAGGAAAGATCTGCGATTCACCAAATTCATCTTTTTTTGCAGATGCAGTGATTATTAGCTCAATGTCTGAAAGCTGTTTCTGGAGAATAACCTTTCGATCCTGTGCTGCCCTGATGCTTTCACCAATTCTCTGGTAATTAAGTTGAAGCTGTTCAAGAACCTTAAGATTTGCATCCCTCTGTTCGGGTAGTTCTCCCATATATCTTCTTTTAAATTCGGTAATAGACCTTTCCTGATTTTCAAGCCTCTCCTTTGTCGTTTTAAGCTCCGAGGAGAGGAATTCTGATGTCCCCTGAGCCTGAAGCTCTCTAAGTTTTAAATTTTCCTCTATAAACATAGAGGCAAGCTTGTTTGTCACAGCGGCCACAATCTTTGGCTCCCTTCCTGTATAAGAAATCGTAAAGTATCCTTCTTTACCTTTTATATCTACCTTTATATTATTCCTTACGCGCTCAACCAATTCTTCAAGATTTCTTGACTTCCTATCTTCTGAGTAGAGATTGAACTCGGTGATTATATTTTCAATCCTTGTTCGACTCATTATCTCCTGAGCAATTGACTGGAGACGGTCCTCTATCTTTGAACTCACTGTAGCCTTAATAAATGCCTCAGGAACTTTTTGTGGAGTAACAAGGATCAGTGTTGATGCACGATATAGTTTAGGTACAATAAGAAGATATACTATTGTGCCCATAATAATGATTATGAAAGGAATTATGATATACCATATGCGTCTATATGCAATTTCAATATAGTCATAAATATTAAAAGACTTTTTAGGATTAATCATTTTTATCTCCTTTCCCCCTCATTCTTCTAACCCTCTCCCCGACGAGTAGGGAAATATTCAAAATTATTTTTGCGAAATCCTATATAACTAAAATGTTGCAGAAATCTTAAACAATCCCCTGTATTCACTGTAATCGTATTGATCAATTTTTGAATGGTTCTCCCTATGAGAAAATTCAAGAGATACTGTTAACCATTTTAAGAGGATATAAGAACCAATTGCCTTAACGCTCCATATGTTATCAACCCTATTGCCCATATATTTTGCCCTTTCAGCAGAACCTAATAATTCAACCTTAAAATTCTCCCATACCATTTGGGTAATATTTCCTAAGATTCTATGATATCTGGTAAACCCAATATTCTCAGCAGAAAAATAATCCTCTGTATAGCCCCCATTGAAAGATATGGAATAAACTGTTTTTTCAGCAGTCTTGGAAAAATTGATGTTATAGAATAATCCCTCTTTTTTCGAACCCCTTTCTGGATCATAAAAGAAATAACCTATCTGTCCCCTGCCCCTCATCGTTGGCGTAAAGGCATGGTCTATCCCAATCGTTGGTCTATGGATTAAATAATCAGTATTTGGAGATTCAAAATTTCGAGAAAAGAAGGTATGTTCCACAAACATGGATGTCCGTGGATCAAATCTGTATATATAGCGGCCAGATGCCATGTGTCCTAAAAGATCTGGTGATCGCTGGAATTGACCCAAAGTGAATTGATATTCTAATAAAATTCCATTCTTTACGTTGAACCAGTAAGATAGAGCAGGATTTATCGAATCCTCACGACTATCTCGAAATTGTTTGCTTTCGATATCGTAGATATTATTTCGATATAGAAGTGATACCAAATTTTCCTCTCCAAATTTATATTCCATCGACGGCTCAAATATATTCCTTATATAAGGAACTCTCCTCGTTGTCCTTCCGAGGATATATTGCCCCTCTATTGCTCCGGGGACATACTCTCTCTCTCTTATCTCATCTGAGCGTATCAGATAGTCTCTTACCCTGAAGGTGAGCTCTGGACTTGTTTTAATCCATAAATTGAGATTACCATTATGACTTATATAATTATTCTCATCCTCTTTTGCATAAAATACAAAACCAGCTCTATAATCGAGATCGATTCCGTAAGTAACCCTTGATGTCGAATACTTTAAACCCGGGGAGAGGGTTGTAATAAAATCCTCTTTTCTATTTCTGTGTGTGAGGTTTATATTGTCATTATACTCTTCCTGAATGGTAACGGAAGGATGAAGCTCTCTCATTATTTCCCTAATATCTGATAGACAGATTTCTGGGATAGATAAAATTGTTAGTATAGAGATTAAAATTATTTTTTTCATTCTTTTCCCTTTCAAAATTTCTAAGGAACTATTATAGTATCTCCTGGCTTCAGGACTATATTTGATTCGAGATCATCTCCCCTTATAATCTTCTTATAATTAACGGTCATCCTTTTTTCCTTACCATCTTCTTTTCTAAGGAGGATGATCTTGCTTTGATCTGCCCATTCTGTAAATCCCCCTGCTATCGAAATGATCTGAGCAATTGTAGTTTCACTTCTCAAACGATATACCCCTGGATTCTTGATCTTCCCTGAAATGTAAACCTTTGAACTGTTTGCTTCCATGACAATAACTGTTATCATTGGATCATCAATAAAATCCTTATATTTTTCTCTTACGATATCTTTTAATTGAAGGGGTGTTAATCCTGATGCCTGAATCTCATCTATCAAGGGAAGGGATATCTTTCCATCTATTCTCACCATAACAGTTTTAGAGAGATTTTCCTCCCTCCATATATGAATATATAGAACATCTTCTGGACCAATTATATAATTTTGAGTTTCGGCTGGTATTTCTGCCTGAGCCTGTTTCTTTAAAAGAATCTCTTTTTCCTTTTCCACATCTGCTTGTGAATATACATGAGTAATGGACATAAACATAATTAAAACCATTATGACTCCTATTTTAAAAATATCTCTCTTCATATCGCCCTCCTTATTCAATATATTTTGGTTTAAATGAAATTTGTAATCCACTGATATTACTAATTTATTTTGAACAATATTTCTTCGTTTAATTTTGCCCTCCCATTTACTTAAATCCCCCTCGCCCTCTCTCCGAAGAGGCTGTGTCGTAATGTCATTCTATAGATTCCTCGCTTCGCTCGGAATGACA
>JBBITW010000170.1:0-7479 GCA_037440525.1 Deltaproteobacteria bacterium | reverse complement strand
GGATTATGAAGTAGATAAAATTCGTTCCTGTGTTAAAAAAGATATAGAGGTGCTCAAGGGTATTTATAAGAAAGTTGAGAGCATCGAGCCAAGGCAGGACGCTAAATTGCAGGCATTAATTGGGGAATTGAAAAAATTAAAGGGGAGGAAAGTTATAATTTTTGGATATTTTAAAGATACAATGCGATACCTCTATAGATACCTTGGACGGAATAAAGAGTGGCTTTTAACTGAAGCAGATAGAGCAGAAAGGAAGGATAATTGGTGCTATTATGACTTAAACAGCAATAAGATTTCTGAAAACAAATTAGAGGTTATACGTCTTATAAAATGTAAAAAAGAGGAACCCCGAGTTGAGCTCGATTTTGATCCTTATGAGATTATTAATAGAATAAAGGAACATATCCTTTCCCGCCTGAGGACAGCAACATTGAAACCTCCAAAACTTAAGAGCCCTCAGAACCAGATTGTAAATTGGCTTCAGGTTTTAGGAAGTAAAGTTTCAGACCTTCTGGAATATTTTTCAATACCACTTCCTGATATATATCTAAGAGACTTAAGAAAGCTATGGAGCAATAGGGTGCTTTCTGAGGAGGCCTTAATTACCAGATTAAGAGATTTTAAGGATAATCATCCCATAACTCCTGTAGAAAAACCAACAATCGCAACCGAAGGGCCTGAACTGAAAATTGTTAGTTATATTGGATTGATAAGTTAATTGAAAATGTACTTTAAAAGAGATAGCGGAATACCCTGGACTGAATTATACTACAATTAGTAGAGCTGTTAAAAGAGACGGGCTACATTTAATTTGAGGCAATTCGTACTTGACATTGTCTTACAAATATCATATTTTTGTATTACATGGTTGTATTTGATACCTCTACATTAATATTACTTTCTAAGGCAGAGTTACTTGATGTATTTATTTCAGATTTTAAAGGTAAGGTTATAATCCCTGAAAAAGTTAGGGAAGAGTTTCTGTTTGTATCAAAGGAAGATGTTCCGTTATTCAATAAATTGGTTAATGATAAGAAAATCCATGTATTGAAAGTAAAAAATGCTAAAGCTGTTATGAAACTTAAGGAAGACTTTAGTCTTGATGAAGGCGAGGCTGAGGCATTAATATTGGCTATTCAAGAAAAAGCTATAATGGTGGCCACAGATGACGGTAACGCAATTAAGGCATGTAAATTATTAAAGTTGGATTTTACTACAGCGATTGCTTTTTTAATACGGGCCTTTGAAAAAAAATTAATTGATCAGGGCGATGCCTTATCAAAACTTGATAAACTAATCTCGGTGGGGAGATATAGTAAAAAAATTATTGAAGATGCAGAAAAAAGAATAAGGGAAGGTAAATGAGATGACAAAAAAAACATTAAGCATAAGAATGGATGATAGAGACTACCAATTCCTGGAAACTCTTGCGAAAGAAGAAAGAGAGGATGTTTCAAAGAAAGTAAGAGAGCTTGTTGACCTCGGAAGAACAATGCTTGCAATAGAAAAGTATAAGAAATCAGAGGCTTCTCTCGAGAAGGCTGCTCATATAGCGGGAGTCTCCATATCAAAAATGATGGATATATTAAAAGAACATAATGTAACAGCGAATATCGAGTATGAAGATTATTTTGAGGGACTTAAGTCCCTCAAAAAAGTTTGGTGAAATAGTAGCTCTGGTTCTCTCGTACATTGTGTTTGTCTTGTTAAAATACCAGATTCAAAATTCAGAGGAAGAACAGAAGAAAAGAAGTTTTTATAATAGCTGATCCTACACGTCCATATAGGATAGCTGGTCCTTTTAACAGAGTGAGAGAAGCAGCTCAATATGTAGCGAACGTTTGTAGGGACACATTAAAACAATATACGGTAGGATTGCCCTCATACCAAAGTTTTTTTCTTAGATAACTCTTTACTATTTAATACCGGTTATCTAAAACAAACCTCATGCCAATTTCCATAATCTATCCTCGGTCGAGAGATATCAAAATTGAAAAGCCATAGGTCTACTCGTGAGCTATGGTTTAGTTTGATAATATCTGGTAAAAAGGGTCACCCATTTAAAAGGCACCTGCCAAGAGAAAAAAGTGAGAGCTCTGAAAAAGTCCTGGATTGACTGGGGAGGTAGGGTTCCAAAACCTTCGAATGCGGACATTAAGAAGTTAAATTGCTAATAATCGTTTAAGAGAAAAACATGCATTTTCAGTGTATTAATCATTAGTGCTATACTATTAGAGGTTAGAGGTATCCGTTCGAAGGCTTTTCCACCCCACCTCCCCAGTCTAAAAATCCTTCTTAAAATACTTTTTCAGAAACCTCAAACTATTATTGTTGTAAGAAAGAATAAAAGCACAGAAACGATATAGGGAGTTTGTGCGAGCAGGGCTAAAGGTGGAAGCCCGTGGTAAGAAATAAAGGGGCAGATATACCTTGTAGATGAAAAATTTATTGACCGAATTAAAAGATTGATAAGAGGCAAATAGACCCTAAAGGAAGTACCAGGACTACAGCGCTATATAACAAAGCCATCACTTGAAGATATATTTAGAGATAAAGACAAAAAAAGGTAGAAGATGTTATTTATGAAGCACATGTTCAATATGGATGTACTTTAAAAGAGATAACAGAATTCCTTGGAGTGCATTATACTACAATTAGCAGAGCTGTTAAAAGGGTAGAGGCTAAGCAAGAAAAGTGATATTGCAAGACCTCACCCCAAGTTTTTATAAAAGACTTGACTAAAGAAATCATAACTGTTATAAATTGTCCTCAAAAATTATTAGAGGAGGGATGGGATATGTTAAAGAAGATTTTGATATGTGTTTCTGTATTAATCATTTTTATGTCAATGGTAAGCTGGAATGAGGTTAAGGCACAAAATGAGGTAAGAATTGGTACAATATTTCCTCTGACCGGACCACTTGCATTGTTAGGGAATGAGTCTTTTGAGGCTTCTGATCTGGCAAGGGAAATGGTTAATGAAAAATTTGGAGGTGTCTGGGGGAAGAAGGTTGTATTTGTTAAGGCAGATGCTCCAGACCCAACCTCCGGCACAAATGAGGCTAACCGACTCATCACACAGGAGAATCTGAAGATTCTTATAGGAACCTATGCCAGTAGTATTTCATTGGCAGCAAGTGCAGTAGCGGAAAGGAATAAGGTTATCTATCTCGAGGTAATCGCTGCATCCGATGAGATCAATCAGCGAGGCCACAGATATACCTTCCGAACCAATGAGAACGCATCCGATCTGGGAGGAGCTGCGGCAAGATTTGCAGGCGAAGTGGTGGCTACGGAATTAGGCTTAGAGCCAAAAAAATTAAAGGTTGCCATCATCCATGAAGATTCTGCCTTCGGTACATCCGTTGGTAAGGGTGTAAAAAGGACAGCCGATAGTTTGGGCTTAAATGTATTGACCTTTGATAATTATAAAGCAACATCCGTCGATCTTTCCTCCCTGGTGCTCAGGCTCAAAGCACTGAATCCAGATGTGATAATTGCCACATCTTATATTAATGATGCCGTACTTCTCTGGAAGACCTGTAAACAACTTGGATTGAGGCCAAAGGCCTTTATAGGGACAAGTGCTGGGCATGGCCTTCCTGACTTTGCAAGAATCCTCGGGGCAGATAGTGAGGGTGTCTTTGCCTCTGAGGCTCCTGCACTGGTCAATCCCAATGGTCTTAGTGAAAAGGCAAGGGCACTGGATAAGGAATTCAGAGAGCGCTGGATGGCAAAAAAAGGCCGACTTCCAGCAGGTCATGCATACAGGGCATTTACAGGGACATGGGTCCTATTAACAGAGGTCCTTCCAAGAGCTGGCAGTTTAGATACAGAAAAGATTCGCCAGGCCTTTTTACAGGTCGATTTGCCTTTCGGGAGCCTTGTGAATGGTTTAGGTGTAAAGTATCTCCCTCCAGAGGATCCTAATGCAGGTCTCAATGCAAGGAGATTGGCTGGAGTACAGCAATGGCAGGGTGGAAAGATCTACCAGGTCTGGCCAAAAAATTTAGCTACTGCGCAGTGGAAGCATATCCCGCTTCCGCCATGGAAGTAAGGGTTTTCGAGGGGAAAAGACATGGCTCCGATGTTGGTCCAGCTATTGGTTTCAGGTATCTTACTCGGAGGGGTATATGCACTTATCTCCATCGGTTTGACCTTAATATTTGGCGTTCTGGATGTGGTCAATTTCGCGCACGGTGAATTCTTGATGCTCGGGATGTATATTACATTCTGGCTCTTCACACTCTTACATCTCGATCCATATATATCACTCCTCATTGTTTCTCCTATACTATTTCTCATAGGTATTTTTGTTGGGCGAACGGTTATTAAATCTACAATCGGAGCACCTTCTGCAATCCAGATATTTGCAACAGTTGGGGTGAGCCTGATTATCATGAACGGAGCACTGGTTCTCTGGAAAGCTGATTTTCGCTCCATTGCCACAAGTTATGGATCAGAAAACATTATCCTAGGCCCCATTTATATAGGATATCCTCAATTGATGTCCTTTCTCGGTGCCATGATATTTTCTGCCATGCTTTTCCCCTTTTTAAAATACACATATACTGGAAAGGCAATCAGGGCTACTGCTCAAGATCGCAGGGCAGCCATGTTGATGGGAATCGATATTCAGAAAATTTATATCCTGACTTTTGGAATTGGAATTGGTCTGGTTGGTATTGCCTCCGCACTACTTGCCCCGATCTATTCAATCTTTCCCTCCATAGGAAGTCACTTCGTCCTTGTCGCTTATGTGGCAGTTGTGCTGGGTGGATTGGGTAGTGTACCCGGAGCAATTATTGGGTCATTGATTATAGGGATTACAGAGACCCTTAGTGGTTTTTTCATCGCCCCAGGGTGGAGACAAGCCATTTACTATGCTGTTTTCATCCTGGTTCTGATTTTTAGACCTCAGGGGATATTTGCACAGAAGTAGTTTATGAAACTCATCCGTCAAGATATTGAACTATCTTTTTCTCTACTGGGATTGGTCTCTTTAATCACCATAATTGGATTTATCCGAAACCCATTCTATCTCGATATTCTCATTATGATTCTTTTATGGGGGATACTATCCTCTTCATGGAACATCGCAGGCGGCTATGCCGGGATGTTCTCCCTCGGACACGGAGCTTTTATAGGAATTGGAGCTTATATGTCCTCCATGCTCTTTATCCACTTTAAAATATCACCCTGGTTAGGTATGCTCGCAGGGGCAATATGTGCAGGTATTATTGCTTCACTTCTTGGATTCATATGTGGTCGAATCAAAGGACACTATTTTGCACTGGCAACGATTGCCTTTGGTGAATTGATGAATATTTCAGGAGTTCAGTTAAAGGAGTTGACACGTGGATCCGAAGGGCTTAGCATTCCCTTTCATCCAGGATGGGCCAATTTCATGTTTCAAGATAAGGTCACATACGCCTACATCAATCTTTTCTTTATGGCAGGAATATATTTTCTGAGTATTGCCATTGAAAGATCAAAACTTGGCTACTATCTTGTTGCTATGAGAGAGGATGAGGATGCAGCAAAATCCCTCGGGATCAATACAATCATGATCAAAATGATTGCCATTGGAATGAGTGGTTTTTTCGCTGCAATTGGAGGGACTCTATACGCACAATACATACTTTTCATTGAACCCGATACTGTTCTCTCCTTTGCCTTTTCGGTACAGGTGGCCTTAATCACTATTATTGGAGGTATGGGTACTCCATTCGGGCCAATAATCGGGTCATTTATCTTAACTCCTCTGAGCATGCTTCTTCGAGCCTATCTCGGAGGAGGCCTGGTTGGACTTCACTTAGTTATTTATGGAACACTCCTGATCATTGTTGTCCTCTTTCTCCCGGAAGGAATCGTCAATACCGGTAAAGGGGCTTTCAGGAGATATTTGAAAACTGAGGAGATAGGAGAGTGATTCTTCAAGCAAGGGATGTGACTAAAAGATTTGGAGGTCTTCTTGCTCTCGACAGCGTCTCATTTGAGATCAGATCAGGTGAGATATTAGGCCTGATAGGTCCAAATGGTGCAGGCAAGACTACCCTTTTTAATGTCATTACAGGTTTTCTGACCCCTGAAAGGGGTTCAATAAGTTTTGAAGGTAAAGAAACGACCGGACTAAAACCCTTTACAATCTCTCGGATGGGAATTGCAAGGACATTCCAGTTAGTAAAACCCTTTGGTAAAATGACTGCTTTGCAGAATACAGTAGTAGGTGCCCTTTCCCGAACCAATGATGTTAGGAAGGCCAGAGAGATAGCACTCGAACAACTCCATTTTGTTGGTCTCTATGAAAAACGTTCCATATTGGCAAGTGCTTTGACCATAAGCCAGAGAAAACGCCTTGAGATAGCCCGTGCCCTTAGCACATTCCCCAGGCTCCTGCTTTTAGATGAGGTAATGGGTGGATTGAACCCTTTTGAGATACGAGAGATGATTCAATTGATTGAGAAGATAAGAAAGTCAGAAAAGACACTCTTTATTATTGAACATGTGATGGCAGCCATTATGAGTATCTGCGATCGAATCATTGTCCTCCATCATGGACAAAAGATTGCTGAGGGAAAACCTCATGAGGTAGGTTCAGATCCTCAGGTAATCAAGGCCTATTTAGGGAAGGAATATGTCCTTGCTCAGGGTTCAAGATCTTAATTTTTATTACGGTGATCTCCAGGCACTCTTCAATATCGAAATGGATATAGAAGAGGGGAGATTGACAACCATTGTAGGAGCAAATGCAGCCGGAAAGTCCACCCTTCTCAATACAATCTCAGGGATCATAAGACAAAGGTCAGGTTCTATAAAGTTCAATGGCCAGAATATTGAGGGTCTCCCTCCACATCGAAGAGTGGAGATTGGAATTATTCAGATTCCTGAAGGCAGGCTTCTATTTCCCTGGATGACAGTTGAAGAAAATCTTGAACTCGGGGCCTTTACTCCAAATGCAAGGATATTGAGGAAAAAGAATCTGGAAAGGGTTTATGATATTCTACCTTTATTAAAAGAGAGAAGGAAACAGAGGGCTGGCTCTCTGAGTGGAGGTGAGCAGCAGATGTGTGCTATAGGTCGGGGATTAATGGCCATGCCAAAACTTCTCATGCTGGATGAGCCTTCCTTGGGCCTCGCTCCTATCATTGTCCAGGAGATGTTTGAAACCATTCAAAACATCAACAAAGAGGGGACCACAGTTCTCCTCGTAGAGCAGAATGTCCAATGGGCATTAGAGATGGCACATCAGGGTTTTGTCCTTGAAAACGGACATATTATCCTCGAAGGGAAGGGCAGTGAACTTCTACAGAATGAATATCTGAAGAAGGCCTACTTGGGGATATAAAAAATTGTTTACCATTTTCATCCTGACAGAGGACTTTTCTTCTTTCTCCTGTTTCTATTTTGCCCAATAATAAGAAAGAGAGCTCTGAAAAAGTCCTAGAATGACTGGGGAGGTAGGGTTCCAAACCCTTC
>JBBITW010000169.1:0-7498 GCA_037440525.1 Deltaproteobacteria bacterium | reverse complement strand
CATTCGAAGGGTTTGGAACCTTACCTCCCCAGTCATTCCAGGACTTTTTCAAAGGCTTTCTTTAATTCTTCTTGACAAACCTAATTTCCATTATTATCTTTTTCTCAAAAAAGAATTTTATTTAGAATAGTTAACAAACATATGGTAAGGAGATGGGAATGACCCCATTAATTACCCCAAGGATGAGAGATATACTTAAGATTGTAATTGAGGATTATATATTAACTGCAGAACCGGTTGGTTCAAGGACAATATCGAAAAAGTCTAATCTCAACCTGAGTCCTGCCACTATAAGGTATATCATGGCAGATCTTGAGGAGATGGGCTTACTCTATCAACCCCACACATCTGCAGGAAGGGTCCCAACTGAGAAGGGATTTCGTTTCTATATAGATTATATCCTTGATGTTCATGAATTAAGCAGTAAGGAACAGCAAGAAATTCGCTCAAGATATTCAATATCTCAGCTTGAGGGGAAAGAAATATTCAGGCAGACATGCCATATCCTTTCATCATCCTCTCATTATTTAGCTGTGGTATGGGCTCCAAGAATGAAGATGCTTGTCCTGAAACATATAGAGTTTGTGAAGTTAAAGAAAAATCTGGTTCTTGCCATCCTTATAAGCACAACAGGAATTGTGCAGAATCGAATTATCGAAATTGATGAAGATATTTCCCAATCAGAATTGGAACGACTTTCCAATTATATGAACAGCCTGCTTACCGGTCTTACCCTTTATCAGGTGAAGGAGAAACTCCTCGAACAGATGAAGTTAGAGAAGAATATATATGACAGGCTTCTGATGCAGGCGATAAAACTGGGAGAAAAGGCCCTTTCTTCCTTTGATGAAACTGACATCTTTATCGAAGGAAGAACAAATATTCTTCAGGAACCAGAATTTGGGAATATCTCGATCATGACAAATCTCTTTCGTGCCTTTGAGGAGAAGGCCATCATGGTTAAACTCCTTGATAAATGTATGGCCCCAAAAGGGGTTCAGATAGCGATTGGCTCGGAGAGTGAGATTCAGGAGATGGAGACCTGTAGTCTGGTAACATCAACCTACGGTTACGAAGGAAATATCCTGGGTGCCTTGGGTGTCATAGGCCCACGAAGGATGAATTATTCAAAGATCATACCCCTTGTTGATTATTCAGCAAGGCTTCTTACAGAAATATTAGAAAATTATTACTGATCAGGAGTGAAGAAAAATGAACGAAACTGGAAAAACTGAGATCCCTCCGGCATCGGAGCAGAAAGAGATAAGGGAAAATCTCTCAGAGATTGTCTTAAAACCTGAAAGTATTGATGAAAAAAAGGATGATAAAGACCATGAGATTGAAGAATTGAAGAGGAAACTTGAAGAAAAGGAGAAAGAGGCAAGGGAAAATTATGATCGTCTTTTGAGGGTTGCTGCGGACTTTGATAATTATAAAAAGCGGGCTTCAAGAGAGAAAGATGATTGGACCAAGTTTGCTAATGAGGATCTAATTAAATCGATTCTCCCATTTATTGATAATCTCGAAAGGGCTGTTAATCATGCTGAGAAGGTAGTGGACACAGGGGTTTTGATTGAAGGGATTAAATTGACTATTCAACAGCTACTGCAGACCCTCAATAGATTTGGTCTAAAACCTTTTGACTCCCTGGGAAAACCCTTTGATCCTGAATTCCATGAGGCCATGGTGGTTGTTGAAACCGACCAACATGAACCCAATATGATTCTGGAGGAATTCCAGAGGGGTTATCTCCTGAATGATCGTCTTTTAAGGCCGGCAACGGTTTCTGTATCAAAGCTTCCAAAAAATGGGGCCAAGGGCCAGAATAAAAACAAAATATAAAAAATTTATTTAAAGGGGGAATTACAATGGCTAAGACAATAGGTATTGATTTAGGGACAACAAACTCCGTAGTGGCAATAATGGAGGGAGGAGATCCTGTGGTAATTGCAAACCCAGAAGGGAGCCGGATAACTCCTTCTGTTGTTGCCTTTACTGATAAAGGAGAAAGGGTAGTTGGTCAGATTGCCAAACGTCAGGCGATTACCAACTCTGAAAATACAATCTTCTCAATCAAACGCTTGATGGGGAGGAGATATCGTGATCCGGAGGTTCAAAAAGATTTAAAAATCCTTCCATACAAAATTATCGAAAATAAAAATGGGGATGCATGGGTTAGGGTTAGGGATAAGGATTACAGCCCTCCTGAAATCTCTGCCTTCATTCTCCAGAAGATGAAGGAAACAGCTGAGGCATACCTTGGCGAAAAGGTAACCGATGCAGTAATCACTGTCCCAGCATATTTCAATGATAGTCAACGTCAAGCTACAAAGGATGCAGGCAAGATAGCAGGTCTAAATGTAATAAGAATCATTAATGAGCCTACTGCTGCTTCCCTTGCCTATGGCTTGGATAAGAAAAAGGACGAAAAGATTGCTGTCTTTGACCTCGGTGGAGGTACATTTGATATATCTATCCTTGAATTGGGTGACGGTGTCTTTGAGGTTAAATCAACTAACGGGAATACCCATCTCGGTGGAGATGACTTTGACCAGAGAGTGATAGACTATTTAGCAGACGAATTTAAGAAGGATCAGGGAATTGATCTAAGGAAAGATAGGATGGCTCTGCAGAGATTGAAAGAGGCTGCGGAAAAGGCCAAGATTGAACTTTCATCCATGATGGAAACCGATATCAATCTACCTTTTATCACTGCCGACGCATCAGGTCCCAAGCATCTGAATATGAAATTGACCAGGGCCAAATTAGAAAAACTCACTGAGGATCTTATTGAGATGACCGAAGGTCCTTGCCGTCAGGCCCTTACTGACGCTGGGCTCTCCCCCCGTGACATTGATGAGGTAATACTCGTAGGGGGAATGACCAGAATGCCCAAGGTTCAGGAGAAGGTGAGAGAGATCTTTGGAAGAGAACCAAATAAGAGTGTAAACCCTGATGAGGCTGTAGCAATAGGGGCTGCAATTCAGGCTGGTGTCTTGAAGGGTGAGGTAAAGGATGTACTTCTCCTTGACGTCACACCTCTATCTCTTGGTATAGAGACACTTGGTGGCGTTTTCACGAAACTGATCGAACGAAATACAACGATTCCAACAAGGAAGAGCCAGATCTTCTCTACAGCAACGGACAATCAACCTGCTGTAACAATACATGTCCTCCAGGGAGAGAGGGAGATGGCAGCCGACAACAAGACCCTCGGGCAATTCGAATTGGTTGGAATACCACCTGCACCAAGGGGTGTCCCACAAATTGAGGTGACTTTTGATATTGATGCAAATGGAATCGTCCATGTCTCAGCAAAAGACCTTGGGACTGGTAAAGAACAATCAATTCGCATTACAGCTTCAAGTGGTCTATCCGAAGAAGAGATAAAGAGGATGGTTAAAGATGCTGAGGCACATGCCGAAGAGGACAAAAAGAGACGCGAATTGGCTGAAGCAAGAAATCACCTTGATACCCTTATCTATACAACTGAAAAATCTCTTAAGGAGTTTGGTGATAAGATTGATCCCAGCGACAAACAGGCCATTGAGGATGCAATGTCGAGGGCAAAGAAGGCAATGGAATCAAATGACATTGGAACCATAAAATCAGCTCAGGAGGATCTCACCAGAACATCTCATAAATTAGCAGAGGCAATGTACGCAAAGGCTTCTCAGAAAGGAGCCGCAGGCGGAGGCCCTGGGGCAGGAGCTTCTGAGGGCCCAAGGGCAAGGGCTCAAGAAGATGTTGTAGATGCCGATTATGAGGATGTAAAAGATAAAAAATAATCTGTATCCATATGAGATATAAAAAGGCGAGGGTTTGTCCTCGCCTTTTTATTTTACGCTAAATTGCGAAGATAACTTGACTAAAAAAGAATTCCATGATAAACATCTTTTATGAAATCCTTCATTTTTAAACCCTTTTTAATAATCTTATTTTTGATATATTTAATCTCCCCGGTTTTGGCAGGGAGTATTGCAAAACTTAGTGGTGATATACAGGGAGGAAAATGGAAATCTGTAAGGCTCAGGAATCTCCCAAAAGACACTGTTCTGGCAGTGAAGGTTGAAACCAATGGGGAGATAGTGGTTTATTTCTTAGACTATATAAATTATCAAAGTTTTTCTGCAACTTCTCGTCCATTATTCCAGGGGATAGTTAAAGAGAGATTCTCTTTTTCAATAGTAATTCCCTCAAAAGGTGACTATTTTATAGTACTGGATAACCGATCAGGAAGAGAACCAAGGAAAGTAGGTCTTACGGTTCTTGCTGCTAAGGGGAGTGCAGACCGGATAAAAAGTGCAGAAGAGGTCCTCAGGAGATTTGAATCCCAGCTTCACCAAATCTTTATATTTGATCCCTTTCCCATTGGTATAAAGCAGTGTGGAGAGACAAAGGCCTTTTTGGATGAGTCAGGAATCTTTCTCTGTACTGAATATGTACATCATCTTTACGAGATTCTAAGGGATCTTGGAAGAACTAAAGATATGCTTTCCTTCTCCATATTCCATGAGGCAGCCAGAATCCTTCTCACCAGATGGGATCATCCTTCTTCCGATATAGAAGAAGTGGCTGATGAATTAGCCACTGTCCTGATGGTCATGTTTAATCAGAAGGAAAGGGTGATTGAGATTGGAGAGCACTTAGTCAAAAACCCATCCATTTGTGAATCGATGGAAAAGATTTTCCAAGATGAGCGTCATCCGCTCTCTCTTGAGCGTGCTCAGAAACTCCTCAATCTACTGAGAGACTCTAACAATCTCGCTTTTAAGTGGCAGAATTTTCTTGTTCCCCATATGCAGACAATTCTATTGAGAAGGTTGAAGATAAAACCAACCCCCTGGACTGATCTTCCTCTCGTTGAGAAGGAGTTACTGAAGCGTATCAGTAAAAATAAAACCCCTGTCTAATTTTTCTTAGATTTAGATTTAATGCCTTCCTTGACACATATAATGTTTTGTAATATCCTTTCAACTATTATTATGCTTTTATTCGTATAAATTCCTGGGAAATCAACAGATGGGGAAAAATAAAAGAGGCTTCTTTTCTTTTGAGAAAATGATCACTGTTCCTTTTATAAAATTAATTTACATTGTGGGGTTTATAGTAATTAATCTAAGTCTCTTGCTAATTTTATTATATCCATTTCTTTTAACCCAGATAGCCATCCCAAAAATAGAAATTCTCGAGAGATATAGATTCAATCCAGCAATATGGATCGCTCTTTTCTTCTTTGCACACCTGATATGGAGACTTTTCTGTGAAGGATTTATAGTGATTTTCAGGGTTTACGAAACCCTGTTCTTTATCGTTTCTGAAATCAGAGGTGAAAAGGAAGGAAAGATTACTAAGACCATAGAAGTAGAGAAACCTCCAAAGATACTAAGGACTCGAGAAGATTATAAAAGATGGAAAGAGAGAAGATCTTAAAAGATGGATACAATCAGCAGTCTTTTTTATGGTTTCAGCATAGCACTTCAGCCTAATAATCTATTTTACTGTTTCATGGGTGCATTGATGGGAACACTCGTGGGAGTGCTACCGGGTCTTGGACCGGTTGCTACTATAGCACTCCTCCTTCCTGTAACCTTTTATATCAGCCCGGTTTCAGCAATGATCATGTTAGCCGGGATATGCTATGGAGCGATGTATGGGGGGTCAATAACTTCAATAATGTTAAATATCCCTGGAGAGGCGGCATCGGTGATCACCTGTCTGGATGGATATATGATGGCTAAGAAGGGAATGGCTGGACCGGCCCTCGGAATATCTGCCTTTGGGTCCTTTATAGCAGGAACCTTTAGTATCATTGGTCTGGTCTTTCTTGCCCCATCCCTTGCAAGGTTTGCATTGAGATTTGGTCCACCAGAATATTTTTCAATGATGATTATGGGGATGATAGTGGTCACCTATCTTGCACGAGGTTCAATGTTAAAGGCTCTCATGATGGCGGCATTCGGGGTCATGGTGGGAATTATTGGAATGGATCCTGTTGCAGCAAGACCAAGATTCAGCTTCGGGATTCCCGAATTCTATGATGGTATAGGCCTTCCACCTGTAATCATGGGTCTCTTTGGTATTGCGGAGGTACTGGAAAATATCGGGACTGTGATAAAAAAGGAAGTCTTCTCCGGTAGGTTAATCGGTTTATATCCAAGTAAGGAGGATTGGAAGAGGTCTACCAAGCCGATCGCCCGTGGGACAATCCTCGGTTTTTTTATGGGCATCATCCCTGGAATAGGAAACATCATTCCAACCTTTTTAAGTTACACACTTGAGAAGAAATTATCAAAAGACCCTGACCGCTTTGGCACAGGAATGATAGAAGGGGTTGCTTCACCCGAGGCCTGTAATAATGCTGCCGTTGGAGGAACATTTATTCCATTATTGAGCCTTGGTATCCCTGCCAATGCGATGACAGCAATCCTGCTTGGGGCTCTGATGATATTTGGGCTCCAACCAGGGCCTCTTCTGATAAAAAATTCGCCAGATCTATTTTGGGGAGTCATTGCAAGCATGTATATAGGAAATATTATGCTCCTTATATTGAATCTTCCCCTTATCCCTCTCTGGATTCAAGTATTAAAGATTCCTTATTCCTATCTATTCTCATTTATCCTCCTCTTTGTCTGCATAGGTGCATATAGTCTAAAAAATAACGTAATAGATATCTTTGTGGCCATAGCCTTTGGAATAATTGGATTTTTTCTAAAAAAATTCGGTTATGAAGCGGCCCCTTTTGTTCTTGCCTTTGTTCTGGGACCAATGCTTGAAACCTCTCTCAGAAGATCACTTATACTATCCGAAGGAAGTTTTATGATCTTTTTTGAGCGTCCTTTATCAGCCATTTTTCTAATAGTATCTGCCTTTATGATAATTCTTCCATTTATTACAAAAAGGCGTCTCGGGGAAGGATTGGAAGAAGAGTAATGGGAGGAATCATTGGAAAGATTTGACCGCCTAAGCAGTCTCTTTTGGTTAATTATCTCTATTATCACATGCATACACTCATATCAATTGGGATTGGGAAGTTTTCAAAGTCCAGGACCAGGTTTTCTTTTCTTCTGGAGCGGGTCAGTCTTAGGAACTCTTTCCATAATAATCTTCCTCAGAAATATAAAAAAGAAGATTTTAATTGAAGGTCAAAAAAATATATTTGAGAATGTAAAATGGATAAAAGTTTTATCTGTAATACTATCGCTCATTATCTACGGACTAATACTGGAGTGGCTCGGGTTTCTTTTATCCACGATCTTTTTAATGGCCTTTCTATTATTCTCTATTGAATCGAAAAAGTGGTACGTAGTAATCTTTGTATCCATTTTGTCATCTCTTCTCTCTTATGTCCTTTTTGAGCTCTGCCTTAAGGCACGACTTCCAAAAGGTATCTTAGGGATCTAAAAAAGCCATGATAAATCTAAAAGATATAATGCATCACTTAAGCGGGGAATTTAGTGATCTGGCAGGGATGTCTGAGAAAATCTTATAAAATCAT
>JBBITW010000168.1:0-7584 GCA_037440525.1 Deltaproteobacteria bacterium | reverse complement strand
CGTTTCAACCATTCTAACTCTTATATTTGTTCCAACCTTATACTTTGTTTTAGAGAGATTTAGATTGAAAAGAAGACAGACGTTAGCCCATCCATAAGCTTCAAAAATGTAAATCCGGGATTTATGATTATAAGAAGAAAGACTCGTCAAATTTCTGTTGGATCTGTAAAAATTGGAGGGGATGCATCTATTTCCATACAATCTATGACAAAAACCGATACAAGGGATATCAAAGCAACAATAAGACAGATTAAACAACTTGAGGAGGTAGGATGTGAGATTGTAAGGGTTGCTGTAGTGGATGAGGAGGCTGCTTGTGCAATAAAGGATATAAAAAAGGGGATTAAGATTCCACTAATTGCTGATATTCATTTCAACCATAGATTGGCCCTTTCGGCTATGAAGGCAGGAGCGGATGGATTGAGGATAAATCCTGGTAATATTGGAGGGAGAGGGCGATTGAAAGAGATTATTCTTGAAGCAAAAGAACGCTCCATTCCAATTCGTATTGGAGTTAATGCAGGTTCCTTAGAAAGAGAACTTTTAAGGCGTTTTGAAGGGGCTACACCTGAAGCAATGGTTGAAAGCTCTCTCAAAACGATAGGATTGATGGAAGATCTGAATTTTCAGTTAATAAAGGTTTCGCTTAAGGCCTCTGATGTCATTAAAACAATAGAGGCTTACAGAGAGTTTTCAAAGAGATCTGACTATCCACTCCATCTCGGAATTACCGAGGCTGGTTCAGGGAGAAGCGGTATTATAAAATCCTCCATCGGGATTGGTATATTGCTGAGCGAGGGGATTGGAGATACGATTCGTGTCTCCCTAACTGGTGATCCAGCAGAGGAGGTTGTAGTTGGTTATGAGATTTTGAGAAGCTTGAATATTAGGGAAAGAGGCGTAGAAGTCATCTCATGCCCAACCTGTGGCCGCTGTGAGGTAAATCTTACACATGTTGTAAAAGAGGTAGAAAAGAGGGTCCAGAAACTCAAGACTCCGATGAGGGTTGCCATTATGGGATGTGTTGTCAATGGTCCAGGAGAGGCAAAAGAGGCAGATATTGGAATTGCAGGGGGAAAGGGTTTTGGAGTTCTGTTTAGAAAAGGAGAGGTGATAAGAAAGGTGAAGGAGAATGATTTTATATCAGTTTTGTTAAAAGAGATAGAGGCAATAGCAGGTAAAGAGATTCGATCTTAAGAGTTTAATACCTATGTTTATCATTATTGCGTAGCCTTTTTGAGACATGATAGATTCGCTGAAGCACTGTAATATGGGTGAGAATAGCCATAATCCAGAGGATGGGTGCCATTAAGTCAAGAAGCATTCCAATAGAGAGAAGGATGATTCTTTCAGCCCTCTCCATTAAACCGATGTGGCATGAGATTTGAAGAGCCTCAGCCTTTGCCCTGACATAGGGTATGAGTGCTGTGCCTATACTGACAAAGGAAGTCAAAATTGCGAGGTCTGAGGTTCCTTTTTTAAGGTAGTAAATCAGAAGGGCAAGGAGAAAGAGGAGATCTGAATATCGGTCGAGGACAGAGTCTAAGAAACTACCAAAGAGGGTGACCTTTCCCTTTGTTCTTGCAAGCATCCCATCAAATAGGTCGAAAAGTCCTGAAATGACAAAAAAGATTCCAGCAAAGAACCATAGATCTCTTAATAGGAGCAAGGAGGCTATAATAGTGGCAAAGAAACCGAGTATGGTGAATAGATTGGGATTCCCCTTTTCACCAAAAAAGATTTTAAAGATTGATTTAAGAAATGGGTCGAGTCTGTGGCCAAGTTTTTCACTAAGCATTTGAATCTATTATCCTCATAAGGATGATTTTGGCAATGAAGATAACATTTTTACAGGAAAAGTCAAATAGTCTTTTCCAGACTGAGGACCCCGCACTTGATGCGGGGGACGTGGCAATCTGACAATCTTGAATCGCTCAATTTAGATGAAAATAGTTGAAATTCTTGGGTTCATGATTTAAGAATTTAAATGGGTTGGGATGAATCATGATAACTGTGGACGAAGCACTGGATAGGATTCTTTCTAAGATTAAACCCTTAGGACTTGAGAAGGTTTCCATCCTTGATACTATGGGAAGGGTAATAGGAGAGGATATCTTTGCGCCGAGGGATATTCCTCCATTTGACAATTCAGGGATGGATGGATATGCAGTGAAATGGGAAGATGTTAAAAATGCAACACCACAAAGTCCTATAAAATTGGAAGTTGTTGAGGATTTACCTGCAGGTTTTATATCAAAGAGAATCCTTGAAAAAGGGCAGGCCATAAGGATAATGACAGGTGCAAAAATTCCAAATCAAGCTGATACAATAATCCCTGTTGAAGACACCAGGCAGGAGGATAGATTCGTTTTTATTCTAAAATCCTCACACAGGGGACAATATATAAGGAGGGCAGGAGAGGATGTAAAAAAAGGTGATCGAGTGATTTCAAGAGGTGATTTAATCAGGCCTCAAGAGGTTGGTATGCTTGCCTCAATGGGTCGCTCATTTGTCAATGTCTATCAGAGACCATTGGTTTCTGTCCTCTGCACGGGGGAAGAGCTTGTTGATATAGATGAAAGGCTGGATGAAGGTAAAATCATTTCGGGCAATTCCTATACATTGACTGCACAGGTCAGGGATTGTGGTGCAATTGCCATTCAATTGGGTATTGTTAAAGATCGAAAAGATGAGATTATGGCTAAACTTCATCAGGGTCTCAGGGCTGATGTGATCCTCTCTTCTGCCGGGGTTTCTGTAGGTGATTATGATTTTGTTAAAGATGCACTTATAGAGCTCGGTATGGAGATGGTTTTCTGGAGAGTTGCGATGAGACCGGGAAGTCCATTGACCTTTGGCATGCTCAATGATAAACCTGTATTTGGTCTTCCTGGGAATCCTGTCTCCTCCATGGTCTCATTTGAACAATTCGTAAGGCCGACGCTTCTGAAGATGATGGGTCACAGACAGATTTTTAGACCACTGATAGAGGCAATTCTCAGTGAGGATATCAAGAAGGAACCAGGTAGGCGCCATTTCATTCGTGGTATTTTGTCATTCGAAGGTGGAAATTATTTTGTTAGAACGACAGGATCTCAGGGTTCAGGGATACTGAGATCAATGGTAAGGGCGAATGGTTTAATCATAATACCAGAAGATAAAGAATTGGTAAGACAGGGAGAGAAAGTAAAAGTCCAATTATTAGAAAGAAATTTCTGATAAGATAAATTCAAAGAGGAAGGTTTGGGAAATGATACCAATCATATCTATTGTTGGAAAGTCGGATAGTGGGAAGACAACATTGATTGAGAGACTTGTCCCTGAAATGGTTCGCAGGGGATATAGAGTTGCTACTGTAAAACACGATACCCATGGATTCGAGGTTGATCGTGAAGGAAAGGATAGCTGGAGACACAAAAAGGCAGGGGCTCATACTGTTGTAATATCCTCTTCTCAAAAGGTTGCTCTCATTAGAGATGTAGAAGAGGATTTAAAACTTGAGGAAATAAGAGAAAGATTTATTCAGGATGTGGATATCATAATTTCAGAGGGATATAAGAGAGACGTTCAGCCAAAGATAGAGATATTCAGAAGGGAGAAGCATGATGAGCTTCTCTGCGGGAAGGAAGACAATCTGATTGCAATTGTTACTGATAAGGATTTTAATATAGATATCCCTCAATTTGATCTTTCGGATATTAATGGCCTTGTTAGTTTTATTGAAGAGAGGTTTCTCAAATCAAAGGACAAGGAGGATATGATACTGAAGATAGATGGGAAAGAGATTTCTCTCAAACCATTCATTAAGGATTTCCTTTCGAGGTCGATCAGAGGTATGATAAGTTCTCTCAAAGGATGTGAAAATCCAAAAAGGATTGAAATCAGAATTGATAATTCTGATGGATGATGAATAAGCGAATATCAATAATTATCATAATAATTGTTATTTTGTTATTGGGCCAAGACATTTCAGTAGCTGTGGAAAGAGATAGTGGCCTTATATCCAATCAGGAAAACCATGTATTGGAATGGAGAAAAGAGAGGGATGACTTTTTTAAGAACCATCAGAGATCTCCCTTAACCCCCCAACAGAAAAAGAGCTTCAGAGGGCTTAGATATTTTAAATTTGATCCAAAATACATCTTTTCAGGCAAGATTGAGCGTTTCGTCTTAAATATAAATAATCCGGATTATTATGCCACCTTTTTAACGAATAAGGGAACAAAGAAGCGATATATTCGTTACGGGAAATTTTATTTTTCCATGGATGGAAAGAAGTATTCTCTCGAAATCTATAAATCCATACTGAGTGATTATCTTTTTATTCCTTTTAAGGACAGGACAAATGGGAATGGAACATATGATGGTGGTAGATATATTGATGCGGAGATTCTTCCTGGTTATGAGATGATATTGGATTTCAATATGGCCTACAATCCTTCATGTGCATATAATGATAAGTTTATCTGTGTGCTCCCACCAAAAGAAAATATTCTCGATATAGAGATTCGAGCAGGTGAAAGGAATTAATACGGACAATTCATATTCTGAAAGCCGTGTTTCGATTGGAATGACAAACATAGCATATACCTCATTGCGACACAGCCTCATTGGGGAGAGTGTGAGGGGGAAAATTATAAAGATTTAATTGCTCGGAGTAATAATTTCCTAAATCAGTTCGGAAGAAGGATATGGCAACAAAAGAGGAATTGAGAAATATCTTATTAAGGATTGATGGAAAGGGATATACTGCTTATAAGGATATCGAAGGAAGCTTCGATTACGGACGTTTCATTCTCCATATTGATCATGTCCAGGGAGACCCATTTGCTTCTCCATCACGTCTGAGGGCAAATGTTTCGCTTTCATGGACAGGATTCCCCAGAGATCTCTATGACCGCCCAATAAAAAGAATCGCCTTTCAGGATTTTATAGCGAGACGATTTGAAAATCTTAAGAAGAGATTTGGGAAAAGACATCGAGGCACTGGGAGAAGTGGTCTAATAAATATTGATTCTGGAGGTCAAGAGATCATAGAGAGAAGTTCAGTGGTTATAGATGGTCAGGGTGTAGAGATAAGGTTTACTGTTGGCTTGCCTGCTGAGGGTAGAAGAATACTTGGGAATGAAGCCATTTCTATTCTCCTCGATGAGATCCCTCTTATGGTGGAACATTCTCTATTCTATACACATTATGACCCACATGATGTGAAGCTCCATGTTGAGGTAGCAGAAGACTATGAGGCTATACTTAAGCAATTGGAAGATAAAGGATTGGTTTCGTTTATAGGTGATATGTCCATACTTCCACGGCGAAGTGGAGTTGATGACCGTCCATTAATAGAGGGTGTTACCCCTTTTTACTATCCCCAAGAATTAGAGGTGGAGATTATTCTCCCCAATAGAGGGAGTATAAAGGGAATGGGGATTCCCAGAGGTATTACTCTCATAGTTGGAGGGGGATTCCACGGAAAGACAACCTTGCTGAAGGCTATTGAACGAGGAGTCTATCCTCATATTCCGGGAGATGGTAGGGAATATGTAGTGACCATTCCCTCTGCAGTTAAGATTAGGGCGGAGGATGGAAGAAGTATTGAGAAGGTGGATATAAGTCCATTCATAAACAATCTTCCCCAGGGAAAGGATACGGTGAGATTCTCAACGGAAAATGCAAGTGGCTCAACTTCCCAGGCCGCCAATATCATTGAGGCACTTGAGATGGGTGCAAGGCTTCTCCTTATTGATGAGGATACCTCAGCCACGAATTTTATGCTAAGGGATGAGAGAATGCAGGAGCTTGTAGCGAAGGATAAGGAGCCGATAACACCCTTTGTAGATAAGGTCAGGCAGGTTTATAATGATCTTGGCGTATCAACGATACTTGTCATGGGAGGTTCAGGAGATTATTTTGATGTTGCTGATACAGTAATTATGATGGATAATTATCAACCCATATGTGTTACGAATAAGGCAAAAGAGATTGCCTCAAGACATGCAAGTAAGAGGAAAAACGAGGGAGGAGCGGGGTTTGGAAACATCAACAGCCGTGTCCCACTTAGGCATAGTTTTGATTCGAGTCGGGGACGAAGGAATGTGAAGATTGATGTAAAGGGAACAAAGACAATCCTTTATGGTTCAACAACAATAGATCTTTCCTATCTGGAGCAACTTGTAGATCCAAGTCAGACCCGTGCCATTGGATTCATAGTTCATTATTATAGTGAAAATTATATGGATAAGGGTTTAAACTTAAGAGATGGTTTAGCAAAGGTTATGGAGGATATTCGTGATAAAGGTTTTGATATCCTTCTACCCTATAAGGTAGGCAATCTGGCTATGCCACGGATTTATGAAGTGGCAGGGGCTATAAATCGGATGAGGACCCTTAGGATTAGATGAGATAGAAATGGGTAGCAGAATAAGATATCGATTTTAAAATACGCTTCGAGCATCCAATTATTTTGGATTCTAAAATTCCAATATTTAGGAGTCCATATGCAATCCAATGTTGTTTCAATAACAGAACTAAAATCATTAAGATTGAAGGGAAGGGGAAAGGTAAGGGATATCTATGATCTGGGAGACAGGCTCCTGATTGTTGCAACTGATAGGATCTCTGCCTTTGATGTGGTTATGCCTGCTCCAATTCCTGACAAGGGAAGAGTCCTTACACAGTTATCTAAGTTCTGGTTTAATCTTACAGAGAAGATTATTCCCAATCATCTTATTTCAACTGAAATGGAGGATTTTCCCAAAGAGTGCGAGTTCTATGAAGATATACTTAAATACCGTTCAATGCTGGTTCATAAGGCAGAACCCATTCCTGTTGAGTGCGTTGTAAGGGGTTATCTTTCAGGATCGGGCTGGGAGGAGTATAAGAGAAAAGGGGAGGTATGTGGGATAAAGCTTCCCAATGGATTGGTTGAGTCATCGAAATTAGAGCAACCTATATTCACCCCTGCAACAAAGGCAGAAGTTGGTTTACACGATGAGAATATAACATTTGAGATGGTTTCGAATATGGTTGGAAAAGTTATGGCTGAACGATTAAAATCTATTTCTCTAACTGTTTATGAAATGGCAAGGGATTTTGCAGAAGAAAGGGGAATAATTATCGCAGATACAAAGATGGAATTTGGACTTAAGGATGGGGAACTTCTTTTGATCGATGAACTCCTTACACCTGATTCATCGAGATTCTGGCCTAAGGATGAATACAGACCTGGAGGCCCTCAAAAGAGTTTTGATAAACAGTTTTTAAGAGATTATTTAGTCTCAATAAAATGGAATAAGACACCTCCAGCCCCTCAATTGCCAGAAGAGGTTATTCAAAAGACAAGGGAAAAATATATTGAGGCATATGAGAGGTTGATTGGAAGGCCGCTTCTTTTATAATAAATTGAAAATATCAGCCCTCAGGAATGAAGATAAATTATTTACTGGTTAAAAAATATCATTATTGTTTTTCAGCTTGCCACTATTTCTTCAAATCCACTGAAATATTGACATGGGATACAATTCTTATTTAATTGGTTGTATAGAGGGTTTTTGGCAAAGACAAAATCTGCCTCCTGCGAGGCACAAT
>JBBITW010000167.1:5651-7637 GCA_037440525.1 Deltaproteobacteria bacterium | reverse complement strand
TATAGTTCAAAATTAGGTGTCTGACACCAAAATTATAAATATTTTTTAGATGACTAAGAATATCTCTTGCTATCAGTTAATTTCAATTTTACCATATCAATAACCGAACCTATACCCCCATACTATTCTGTAATAAATAGAATAGATAATCAATGCAAGAAACAAGACCTGACCACCAATTTTTCTAAATATTGTAAACCCTGCACTTAAACTCAAAATCAAGCCTATAGAGTATTTCGAATATTCAGCGGCATAAGATAATACTGGGCCAGAGTTTGTCAAAAGAAAATCAAGAGACCTCTGAAAAAGTATTAAAAATGAATTTTTGAACTGGGGAGGTGGAGTGAAAAAGCCTTCGAGCGGATACCTATAATAGCTTGGCACCATTGATTAATACCTTGAAAATGCTTGATTTTCTTTAAAACCATTGTAAATAATTTAACTTCTTAATGTCCGCATTTGAAGGGTTTGGGACTCTACCTCCCCAGTCATTTCGAGACTTTTTCAGAGCTCTTATCAATCCTCAAACACCGAATGCTCGATAATTTCTAAGCTACAACTCTGATGCTCTGAGCACCAGGCCTCGCATTTCTCAGCCCACTTCCTCTCATCGTACTTAAATCCGCAAAATTTACAGATAAAATAGACTCTGCCTGTTTCACTTACAATCTCCTTCATTACCTGTCTCCATAATTTTGGCTTTAAAACCAATCCGTTCAATTACGCTGATCATATCCTGAATCATCACTTTCTCAGGATCATAAAGAACATCAACCTTTTTCTGTCTGAAACTAACTGTTACTTCCTTGATGCCGTCAAGCCCTTCCAGGGTTTTCTTAACCACAGAAGATCAGGCCGCTCAGACCATGCCATCTACAGAGATCGACACCTTCTTTAGCTCCTCATCTCTGGTATGGATTTCCGATATCCCAGTAACCAGAGGGATGAGTAAAAGCCAAACAAGGATTTTAAAGAAATTCTTTTTCATGATATACTTCTTTAAAATTGGGTTAAATTTGGTGTTTTTTTAAGGCCCATGTCCGATAAGGGAAGCGCTACCCAAAAAGCGCAGGTTACATTTTGTGACCACCCTGTCCAGACATCTTAGTCCCTTCGCCTCCGATATACTTGACAGGATTTTCATCAAAGGCCTTCTTGCACCCCGGAGCACAAAAGTAGTAGGTCTTCCCCATGTATTGGGACTTGGCCGGTGCCTTCTTCTCATCCACCTCCATACCACAAACTGGATCTTTAGCCATCGCTCTCACCTCCTTTCCTCCTTTCTACTATAAAAGACTGTGTTGAATCTCATGAACGTAAAATCTGTGAAGGATCAAACTTTTTTCTTTCAATCACCTTTCCAAGGTCCACAACAAGTTTCCCTTTGACAATCTTCACTTCATAAAGGTCAAGGGGCCTAGGAGGAGGTCCACTGATGACCTCTCCGAACCGATTAAAAACTCCTGCATGGCATGGACATTCAAAAAGATTGTCCTTCTCAACCCATGGGACGATACAGCGCAAATGAGTACAAATTGATGACATAGCCAAGAATCCTTCATCCAATCTATTAATATAAAGCCTCTCCTTCCTGAAATAGGTAATAGTTCTTACTTTAAAATCATCGGCATTACCTGCAACGAAGAGATTATTTTTCTTCTCTTTCATGCGAGGCCACAAAAAGGCAATACTACCAGCAATCAATTCTCCCATTGCCATGGCTCCCGTGATGATCCATAAAATTACAAAAAACTTTCTCCTTGAGGTATTCAAATCAACCCCTCCTCGTATACAGCTAGATATATTCCATCGAATTAAGCTCTAAGGGGGAATTGGACTGATAAGAAAAAAATACTCAATCTAAGGCTCTGTGACATTTGCCCCTCTTCTTAAGGAATGCTTCTTCTCCTTCTCATTTTACACTTCCTCCTTATCATTTTTTTCTACTCGTTACGCCTCAGTCTCTGCCTGAAATCGACTTAACTC
>JBBITW010000167.1:0-5551 GCA_037440525.1 Deltaproteobacteria bacterium | reverse complement strand
ATAAAGCAACTATCATACCAACTTTTATCAAATATAGAGGAATATTCTAAATAATTAAGATATTAGAGTTTTCAAGTTTAGAAAATTTTTGAAGAATAACAGTTCATGTAAAATTATTTTTCGCCTATCTACTTTCTCCCAGACAAAATCGAGTAATTCTTACACATGAATAATGAGCAGCCCTACTTCCATTCAGTAAAAAGAAAGACGTTGGAAGTGTTCCAAGCTCGCTTAATTCCTGCACTGAACAGCATGACTTTCTATGAAGGTAAAGGTTGTCTTTTTTAATTTCTGGATCACTTTATGTCCACCCTGTCGAGAGGAAATGCCCTCTAAGATTTCTTCATTTTAGGTAAAAATAAAAAATTTTCTCTTAAAGATATGATCAGAAAAGGGACTTTTTAAAGATTTTGGGGATCATGCCAAATATATTTAGATATTTACAAAAATAGATATTAGGAGAAGTTAAAAGGATGCTTAAGGCACTAATAAATTCTTTTCCGCCAGAAGCAGATCCGATTCTATCGGAATTAAATAAGCACTTGAACCCTTTTTAGCAAATAAATTGGAGGAGAAATAAAATATTAGGTTCTATTTAATCCCATATTCTTTGAGCTTATTCTGTAAGGTTTTACGACTTATTCCCAGCTTTCGAGCTGCGTGAGTTCTACTTCCTTTTAAATCTATAAGGGTTTGAATAATTACTTCCTTTTCTACCTCTTTTAGTGTCATATCAGGAGGGATAGAAAAAATCGATTGGTCTTTTTCCTCAGCTCCGCGGACTGAAGCCGGTAGATCCTCTGGTGAAATAAACTCACCTCTACATAGGAGAATTGATCTTTCAACGATATTTTCCAATTCCCTTACATTTCCTGGCCAGTCATATCTAATCATAATATCCATTGTTTTTGGTAAGAATCCTCTCACAAAGCTTTTATTCTTTTCTCTATAAACTTTAAGAAAGTGCTCTGCCAAAAGAGGTATATCTTCTCTTCGATTTCTAAGAGGAGGAAGATTTATTGGTACCACATTTAGTCTGTAATATAAATCTTCTCGGAATCTCCCAGCCTTAACCTCAGCTTCGAGGTCTTTATTTGTGGCTGCTATAAGACGTATATCAACACGAATAGTTTTTGTGCTTCCTAAAGGTTCAAATTCCCTTTCTTGGAGGACTCGCAATAATTTAACTTGTGTCATTAAGCTCATATCACTTATTTCATCAAGGAAAAGACTCCCGCCATCTGCCATCTGAAATCTCCCTAGTTTTTTATTAATAGCACCGGTAAAAGCACCTCTTTCATGCCCAAACAGCTCACTCTCTAAAAGAGTTTCTGGTAATGCAGCGCAATTTATCTTAATGAAAGGCTTACTTGCTCTTGGACTATTTTGATGTATAGCATTTGCAATAAGTTCTTTTCCAGTTCCACTTTCCCCATATATTAAAACTGTCGCATCACTTGGTGCAACTAATGAGAGAGTCTCAAAAAGCTCTCTCATTGCTCGACTCTTCCCAATAATCTGTGAAAAATTGAAACGATCAGACAAGCGCTCCTTAAGAAAAATATTTTCCTCTTTTAAACGATAATATTCTATGGCCTTTTTAATATGGATCTTCAGCTCATCAATATCAAGCGGTTTAGTCAAATAATCAAAAGCCCCTGCCTTTAAGGCATCTACAGCTGTTTTTATAGATGCATAGGCAGTCATAATAATAATGGGAATCAAAGGACTGGTTTTCTTAATTTCTCCCATCGCCTCAATACCATCCATATCTGCCATTCTAATATCCATCAATATCAAGTCAAAGGTTTCACTCTCAACTGCCTTTATAGCAGTGGTTCCGTCATCAGCTTCTGATACATCATAACCTTCTTTACTAAGGATAGCTTTTAGCATAACACGATGACTTTGCTCATCATCAACTATAAGAATCTTTTCTTTCAAATTTCCCTCCAATCTCATCTTCATGATTTTTTAAGAGGAAGAAATATTTTAAAATTTGTTCCTCTACCCTCCTCACTTTCAACTATAATCTCCCCTTTATGGGCCTCAATAATCTTTGCAGTTATAGCTAATCCCAACCCCGTGCCACCCTTTTTAGTACTGAAGAATGGGTCAAAAATTTTTGTAAGATTTTCACGGGAAATTCCAACGCCTGTATCACTTATCCAAATCTCGACCCCTCTTTTTTCTGGTTTTAATACAGTTTTAATATTAAGCTCTCCACCGCTATTCATTGATTCTATGGAGTTTAAAAACATATTTAATAATGCTTGCGTAATTTGATCCCAATCGACTTCAATTGGATAATTTAATAACGAAGTCTTTAGGTTAATCCCTCTCTTCTTAAACTCTCCTTGGATAAGTTTCAAAGTATGCTCAATTATACTAGAAATCTTATATGGTTGAATATTAAGTTCTTTTGATCGAGCAAAATCAAGAAGCTGAGTTATAACACGATTTAATCTTTCTACTTCTTTTACAATTATCTCTGCATAAGATTTATCCTCACTTCCCTCGTCAAATTTTTCTCTAAAATATTGAGCAAACCCCTTAATTGAGCTGAGAGGATTTCTAATCTCATGAGCAACGCCAGAAGCAAGTCTTCCGAGGGAGGCAAGTCTTTCAGCTCTTCGCACTTTTTCTTGTAACTCTCTTATCTCACTTAGGTCACGGATGATTATTACAGCACCTATACTCTCCCCTTCTTGGTCTTTAAGAGGAGTTGCACTTAGGCTTAATGGAATGAGCTCTTTTCCCCTTTGGAAATCAATCTCTTTTTCGATTATTTCTTCACCATAAAGAATAACCCGATTTAAATCGAGATACTCAGATGATATCACGCTAATAAAAGGCTCTCTAAAAGCCTTTTTATTTAATTTTAATAAATCTACTGCTTTTTTATTAGTTGAAACAATGTTACCCGCCATATCTACAGTTATTAATCCACTTGCCATACTTTCGACAACCTGTTCAGTATAGCTTTTCATCTCTGAAAGAGTTCTATTTATAAGGTAATAGTTTTGAACAACAAATATAAAATAGAATGCACCTGACCCAAGGATTAAAAGTATAACTCCCATTAAAATTGCGTGGTGAATATCTTGTCTTCGAGCCTCTTCTAAAGGTGTCATATACGTTCCTATAATTATGCCTTTGATAACTTCATGTTCTATATATTCTCCTATTTCGAAAATATTCTGAGCATTAGGTAGTTTTCTTATTTTTTGGAAAGACCCCTTTTCCCATTCCTTTTCGGAAATATATTCTGAAGAAAAAATATTAGAGAATTTATATAATTTACTCCATACCTTCCATTCTTTATCATTACCATCATATAAGGCTATATATGCAATACCAGGATTTTTAATAACCTCATTTAAAAATTCCCTTAATCTGTTTGAAAAAGATTTTTCCAAAATTACTTCAGCCTTTAGAATAGAAATAAGGTCGGCCCCCTCTTTTTTAATAAATCTACTTAACTGTTCTCTATTACGATCCAAGGTTTTAATCATAGATACTGTATGTAGGACTCCCAGAGTAATTATAACCATTAAAATCGTGATAGCTGGGAGATATAGACTTCTATTTTTAATCCCTTTAAATCTATTAAATTTCTTCATATGGTTAATTAAAAGAAAAAGTTAATAATAACAAATATTATATTAATTCCTTTTTTAATTCAATGGGTTTTTTATAACACGGAGGAATTGAAAAGAGATTGTTAAAATATTCTTTAACAAATTATTAATGGCAATAATTATATCTCAAAAAATTTTGGTTTATTATTTTTATTTCAAATCCCATTTAAAAACTCTTTCAGATACCCCAGCTATATCCTTTATAATTAGTTTAATTGAACGTGGATTTCCTTTTAAAACAGGGAATTCTAAAATTCCTTTTCTATGATGACCTCCGGGTGGGGATCCTATCCATTCTAAGGCATTATATTGCCTGCCTTCATCATCTTGAATTATGGATAAATCCTTCATATCGTATATTAAATCAAAAGAGTGTGTATTTAAAAAAATTTGAAAAATGGCCTTCTTACCAGATTCCAGTTGAATTGGTTTCACATCTATTCTCACCATATTCTGATCGCTTATTTTTAATTCAAAGGCATTTACTCCCAAATTTGGTATAAGAACCAGACCGAAAGTGAGAACGAAGAAAATTAATTTGTAAAAATCTGACTTAGATAAACTCCTCATCCTTTTTATAACCTCCTCTCAACAGAAATAAATCTTAATTTGAGGTAAAATTTAGAAAAAATCTTTGTCTCAATGAGCCCAAACTTTAGCATCATTCGTAGCATGATAGCGATGCCGTAAAGATTTGAGAGTATTCCTATTAGAAAGAAAATGGTCTGATATTTTTGAAGAGTTACAGCAACGATAGATATCCCCAGTAAAGGCGCTATATCCGTCAAGTGGTGCAGACAGCAAATCAACATGGAGCCAATGGAGATACTACCCGAGGTAGTAAGTGAGGACTTAGAAAGCTTTTTCCCTGCTCTTTTAAAATGCCTCCTCAAGAGTGTGAAGAGAATGCTTTGAATACCCAAACCTATTGATATTCCAATAATCCACCACCGGTATTGTTCAAATTGAATCTTTGCATAAAACCAGTTGCTCGTAATGGTCATAAGACTCAGATAAAACCCAATGAGTCCAAATGAAACTCCAACCCCGATCAAATAGGGCATTGATTTACTCAGATATTTTCGGAAAAACATGATTCATCCTTTTACTGGTATCTCAGACAGATACGGCCAAGGGGTAAAACCTTGGCCGTGGAGATGGATAGTTAAAATAGGGGCTGAATCCATCCAGTGTCCTTGTCAATGCTCAATCTTGTTACCGGTGAATTATCCTTTGTGACGATTTCACCTTCAAAGTATGTTCCCTTGTCTTTGATCTCCCCCACTCTGAGATTAGGGTTTCCATAAATATAGTCTCTGATAATCAGTTCTGCCTCTTTTTCCGTTATGGATCTTTGCTGGGGATCGGCTGACCAATGTCCTACACAATATTCCTCATATCCAGGGCTTATTATGGGGTCTCCATAACCTTGTCCCCACATATGTCCATAATAACCATGACCCATTATATGTTCACCAAACCCCGGTCCTACCATATGGCCTCCATAACCTCCAAAGCCAGTATAATGGGCAAAGGCAACACCCCCAGCTAAAGCCAAAACGAGAACCGCAATAAAACCCACAACAATCTTCTTTCTCATTACAAACCTCCTAATAGATATTTTAGTATTTAAAAAAGCAATTGCCATGCCATAGTGATTAACTTATTGAATATTAAATGTTTTTTAAGTGATGATTGAAGCGATATCAATATTTTAAGCGTAAGATGTGTAATTTTTTCTCAAAAATAGAGATTATTAAAGTTCTTGAGGGAAATTTTTATATATTTTAAATTCACTTTATTACAGCTCTATTTCAATTTGAATTGCCCATGAGACCACTAAAATGTATTTAAAAAAGAATTTATACACTATTTAATTTTAGAAAATTTATTTAGTTGAGCCAATCAGG
>JBBITW010000166.1:0-7673 GCA_037440525.1 Deltaproteobacteria bacterium | reverse complement strand
CCTGATCTTTTCTATGGTTGATAGATCCACCTCCTTTTTCAAATGTAGACCAACCTGAAGTCGGGACAATTGATTTTTAAAATAAGCAATCATCTTTAGAATATCTTGGGATTCAAATTCTTTTATGAGTGCGGCAGTGAGAGCCGATCCCCCAAGATAAGGTTCTTTTTCAAAGAGCGTTACTTTATGGCCCCTCAGGGCTGATACTCTTGCGGCCTCCATCCCTGCAGGTCCTCCACCCACAATCATAATCTTTTTCTTCTCCTCTGCAGGTTTTATTTCATATTCCTTTTCCCTTCCAACAGCAGGATTCATTCGACACTTAAGTGGTTGATCGCCTTTACGAGACTCTGAGCAATAACCACAACCAGCACAAGGGACAATCTCTTTTAACCTTCCGCTAAATACTTTATTTGGCAGATCAGGATCAGCAATCAATCTTCTTGTCATCCCTATAAAATCAAGTTTTCCCTGTTCTAACAATTCTTCTCCTATTTCAGGATCAAGCCTTCCAGCAGAACAAACTGGAATAGAGACCATTTTCTTAATGGCTGTAGCCAGAGGAACGAGGATGCCCCTTCCGTTATGACTCAGGTCCAATCCATTTAGATCAAGATTTTTTGGGATCTCTGGATATAAAAGATGTTCGGGCAGGAGTAAACTACCATATTCTCCATACCCCGAGACTCTTACCTGGATGAGGTCAGCCCCTGCCTTTTCGAGGAATTGTGCAATCCCTTTGGACTCTTCGAGGGTAAGCCCATTTTTAAGCCCAAATTCAATCGCATTGATATTGGTTGCAACCGGGTAATCTTCTCCACATCGTCTTTTTACCTCCCTGATAACTTCGCAATAAAATCTTGTCCTGTCTTTTAGGCTCCTGCAACCATAAGAATCCTGTCTTCTATTCCAGAAGCGAGAAAGAAATCCATTGATAAGATGATAGTATGAACCATTTATCTCCACACCATCGTATCCTGCCTTCTGGGCCCTAACTGCTGCCCTTGCAAAGATATCAATTAATTCCTTTATTTCATCAATGGTAAGTTCTTTACCCGTGACCCATGCATCCGATGGCAATTCATCCTCTCTTAAAGAGGAAACTGCTATACGCCCTTCCGGACTCACTCCTTCCTGTTTGGCAAACCACGGACCTGCATGCATGAACTGAATGAATATGGGACAGTTATACTTATGAACTGCCTCGGTTAATCTACGATGGTAGGGGATACAACTATCCTCATGGAATCTTAATCCCGTTTTTACAAAATGGGTACCCCTTGGCCACTCAACACTGCAATTCTCCACGATTATCAATCCAACTCCACCCCTTGCAAGTGATGCATAAAATTCATTCATCCGTTCAGAAGGAAGTCCATCTTCAGCATAACCTGTGCCTGAAGCAGTTTTGATAATCCGATTTCTTGTCTTTAACCGGCCGATGTAACCTGGCTCCATCAGCCTCTGAAATCTTTTTTTCTTTGAAGTCATATTATTTATTTTCCTTTATGATTGAATTGCTTAATATATTTCAGGGCATTTTCTACGGCAATCCTTCCAGAGTTTATTGCAAAACCGAGTGCTGTTGCAGGTAGCCAAAGATCATAAGTATCTCCATATAGTGCAACCGAATCATTTCCTATGGCATAGAGTCCTGGAATAACCCTTTCATCTTTTGTTAAGACCTCTGTCTTTTCATTGATCTTAATTCCTCCAACCGTTGCCAGAAAGAAGGGAACCATACGAAAGGCATAGAATTTAGGTTCCCTTACAGGATGAAGAAACTTAGGATTTTTTGCAAAAAGATCATCATGCCCCTTTTCGCAGAATTTATTATATTGGTTTACGGTATCCTGAAGGGTAGAGGGGTTGACCCCTATCTTATTTGCCAGCTCCACGAGAGAGTAAGCAATAAAAACATTTTTATTTCCTTTATCAATGGCATTCCTTACATATGTATCAAAATTAACAAGTTTTGTGGACGGCAGAAGAGTTGTCACAGTGCCGTGATCTAACCCTTCCTCTTCCATATATTTCTTTGTATTTTCATCAAATATTAGAAAGACTGTTCGATCTTTCTGCCTGGAAATGGCATTTCCTCCAAAGGGCCAGTTGGTTAAAACAGTCTCGTCACAGAAGCGTTTTCCATGAATATTAATTAAAAGATATGGTTGGCGTTTGATTATATCGAGTGGTGTACCTGAAATTCCTGGCCCCTGGATTGTAAAGTTGAGTATCAAAACACCCAACCCTTCTTGAGAAGCACCTGCCTCCCAGGCAATCTGGAGTCCATCACCTGTTAAACCTGCCTCCCTTACAACAAATAAATCTCTTCCGAGGTCAAAACCCGTATATTTCTTTATCATCTCTTTATTATTTGCATAACCTCCTGTCGCAATAATCACAGCCTTGCTTTTTACCTCCAGTTTCTTCCCTGATTTATCTTCTACAATGACTCCAGTAACCCGATCTTCATCCATTAGGATCTTCTTCACAGGAGTCTCGAGAAAGATATTTGCCCCCATCTCTCTAATTTTTTCTAAAAGTATTTGCCGAAACTTAGCCCCTCCTCCCTTTACATAATGTTGAGTATATTGACTACCCGGAAACATTCCCATTGGAGAGTAATCGGTAAATTCAACTCCATGATGTTCTAACCACTCTATGGTATTTGCTGACTTATCCACAAAGACCCTCGCCAGAGGGGCATTTGCCTTCCAGTGACTGTACTCCATTATCATCTTGAATGCCTCATCCCTCGTAAGGGTCATATATCTCTGCCTTTGCATTCGGCTTTCAACCGCAAAGAATCCTGCAGAACCACCAGGAATACTCAGTGTCCCTCCAGGTTCTTTACCTTTTTCAAAAAGAATTGTTCTTAATCCAGATTCAGCAGATGCTAAGCCTGCTATGAGCCCTGAAACCCCGGCTCCTGCAATTACCACCTCGGTCTCCAGTGAATCGATGTTCGAAAGGCTATTGGGCCAATTTCCTTCTCCCATATTCCCTTCCTCCTGATAAGAAGTATTTTCCCTACTGCTACATTTAAAACTCTTTCGCCATAATAAGAAGTAAAAGAGTTTAGTGTAAATTTAAGATATAATTTACAGCATTCTCTCCAGCGATACGGCCTGAATTGATTGCGAACCCAAATGCACTGCCCGAAAGTGTGAGGCAGTAGGTTTCTGATTCCCATCCTCCTGTATCAATACCACCTGCATATAGCCCTGCAATAGGTCTGTGTTCTTGGTTCAAAACCTCCATGCGGTGATTGATTTTGATTCCTCCAATAGTTCCATGAAAGGATTGAACACACCTGAATCCATAAAATGGAAGTGTGCGAATTGGCATGAGATATCTTCGATCCTTTCCAAATCTTTCATCAAATCCCTGATCACAAAAATTATTGTATTCTTTTATGCTCTTTTGAAGAACTTCAAAAGGAATACCCATCCACCTTGACATTTCTTCCCATGACATTGAGATTTTCATACTATCATTTTTTTCATTATAGAGGAGTTCCTTTTCCAATTCTTTCATCCTGGTCCCGGATGGGAACTGAGCAGTTCCCTTGATCAAACCCTTCTCAATGAAGAAGGTTTTAATCTTTTCATCAAACAGTGTATAGGAAATCTTATCGGGTTGCTGGTTTAAGGCATTGCCAGCTTCCGGCCAGTTAAAGGAAATGGCCTCATCGACGAATCTCTCTCCCTTCTTATTTAACCAGAGCGTATTTGGTTCCTCTATAACAACGCTGAGATATGAAGATGTTGGAAATCTGGGGCCACGTAAATGGAGGATTCCCAACCCTTCTGTGGCAGCTCCTATCTCCATTGCCATGAGTAATCCATCTCCCATGTTGGGAACTCCGTGCAAGCAGAGGTCCTCTGTATAGTCGGGATAATATTTCTTCAATAATTCTCTATTTCCACCATATCCACCAGTTCCGATAATTACACTCTTTGCACTGATCTTTATTTCTTGATCCTTATATACTGCCACAATTCCACATACCTCTCCCTTTTCATTTAATAATATCCTTTTTGCCCGGGTTTCATAAAGGATTTCAACTCCCATATTTTGACATTGTTTGAGAAGAAACTTGACCAGTCCAGCTCCCCGTCCCTCTGGGACATGGAAGACCCTCGGAATCTGATTTGGATAGTAGTGGAGAACATCCTCAAATTTCAAACCTTTCTCTTCAAGCCATCTAATTGTATCACCAGAACGTTCAATAAAGGTACGCAGGATATTCGGGTCAATCTTCCAGTGGGCATAACTCATGGCTTTTTTGAAAAGGTCTTCTTTTCTTGCATCAATCTTTAACCTCTTTTGAACAGGACTTTCTACTGCAAATATCCCTCTTGCCATTGCTGTGTTTCCTCCTGCTACCTTCCTCTTTTCTATCAGGAGAACCTTTATTCCTTTCTCTGCAATGGTAAGTGCAGAGGCAAGTCCTGTTCCACCTGCTCCGACTACGATGATTGGAAATTCTTTAGACTGAATCTCTGAGGGTTTCTCTAAATTCATCATGACCGGGTTACCTTTCTATTCATCAGATTTTTCCTGAGAAACCTTTTCTCGAACGGGCCTGAAAAACTTTAATGAGATTATTACAAGGATCAAAGCCGAGAGGAGAAAGATAGTTGTAATGGGGCGTTGAAAAAAGATAAACGTGCCTCCCATGGAAAGAGATTGTCTTAACGAAATCTCTATCATATCACCAAGAATAAATCCCACAAGAAAGGGAGCCTGTGGCCAGCCATGTTTTCTCATGAAGTAGCCCAGAAGGCCTGCTCCCATTGCAATCCAGACATCAAAAATGGTGTTTCGAGAAGAGTAGGCTCCAACCATACAGATTGCAAGCATTGTTGGTGCTAAATATTTGTATGGTATGGTGCTGACCCTCGCCCAGATTCTAACCAGCGGAAGATTTAATATCAATAACATTATATTCCCTATATACATGCTTCCAACTACTGTCCAGAAAAAACTTTTATTCTGAAGGAAGAATACAGGGCCTGGTTTAAGGCCATATAACATCAATGCAGCCAGTATTATAGCATTAACAGGATTTGTTGGAATACCAAGAGACATGAGAGGGATGAACCCTGTCTGAGCGGTTGCATTGTTGGCTGCCTCAGGGGCAGCAACTCCTTCAATAACCCCTGTACCAAATCTTTCAGGATGCTTGGAAATCTTTTTTTCAAGGTCATAAGCCAGAAATGAGGATATGATGGGGTTTAGCCCCGGTAATAATCCAAGTGGAAAACCGACTCCTGTTCCCCGAAGAATTGCTAATAGGCCTCTTTTAAGGTCCTTTCTATCAGGGATCATCTTTCCAATTTTACCCTCATAAATTTTCGCAATCCCTGCCTCAGCACTCACAATTATTTCCGAAATTCCATAAATTCCTATTGTCAGGGAAACCAGATCGAGCCCTCGCATCAATTCTGGAATCCCAAATCCAAAACGGGTTACTGCAGTGACCGGGTCTATTCCTATGCCTGTTAGGAGGATTCCTATCAATCCAGCAGCCAATCCTTTAACAATAGAAGTGCCCGAAAGGCTGATGAGTAATGTCAGGCTCAGAACAAAAAGTCCAAAATATTCGGGAGGACCGAAGGCAAGTGCATATTTTGCTATACCAGGTCCTATAAAAGAGATACCAAAAACTCCAATTGTGCCTGCAATGAAGGAACCAACTGCAGAGATAAATAGAGCCTCTCCTGCACGGCCCTGCTTGGTCATAGGGAAACCATCAAAACATGTGGCAACAGAAGCAGCTTCTCCAGGGATATTGACCAATATGCTCGTCGTAGATCCCCCATATTGAGAACCATAAGCCAATCCAGCAAGCATTATAATTGACCCCGTGGGATCCAAATAGATTGTTAGAGGTAATAAGATAGATAGTGTAGCAGCTGGTCCCAGACCTGGTAATACCCCTACAAGCGTTCCCAAAGCACAACCAGTAAAGCAGTAAAGAAGATTGGAGAATGTAAGGGAATTCAATATTCCATAAATCAAATCCATTTTAACCCTAAACAATAATAATATTGTAATTATCTAAAAAGTATCCCCCTCGGCATCACTACATTGCAGATCTGGATGAATATCAAATAGTATAATCCTGAGAGGACCAATGAAAGAATGATAATAAAGAGCCACGATCTGAAACCCTCAATCCTTAATTCAATAAGGAAGAATACGAGGGTGGCAATGAGATATCCCGTTATACTCATCAAAAATATATAAATCACACAGGCCATAACTGTACTAACAAACTTGATTTTCATTTTCTTATCTCCAGCCACCCCCCCCATTGAGACTGGCTTTCTTGAATTAATAAAAAGATGAACCAGACCTAACACCATTAAGCCTATCCCGATTGCAATGGCATACAGGCCTGGTCCTAATGGATCATAAAGTGTATAAGGCTCTTTATGGATCAGGAGACGAAGTCCTTCTCCTATAGCCACAGAACTTATAACAAGGAGTAATATCCCTTCTATAATTACTTCTTTTTTCATTTATGCTTTCCTGAAGCAGTCTCTATTTCATACCCCAGAGTTCCAAAGCCTCTTCCATCTCTTTCTTTACCCGTTCTCTGAATCGTTGTGAATTATGGTAATCAATAACTCCTCCTGAATTTTTTATCTTGGCAACATACTCAGGATCCTTTAATAATTCCTGTAAAGTATCTTCCCATTTCTTAATTATATCCTGGGGGAGTTTTGGCGGGCCTGAAATTCCCCACCACCAGACATTATTCGCTGTTGGATAACCCTGCTCTGCTGTAGTTGGTAAGTCAGGATATAAATCCGGCATTCGGAAACCCGTAATCCCTATTGCTCTAACCAATCCGCCTTTTACATGCGGGTGTGCAGTGGGAGCAGCATCAGTACACATCTTAACATGTCCACCTGCGACAAGCGGGTTTGCTTCACCCATCCCCCTTAGTATAACGGGTATTGTCTTTGCGAAGTGAGCTCCAATAGCCTTGAAAAATTGCCTCTGTTAAAAGTCAGAGGCTCCACCTCCTGTAGTTGCCCATGTGAAATTCCCGGGGTCTCTCTTTATGTCCATTTCCATATCCTTCAAATTTTTCCATGGCAACTTTGGATTACAAATGAAGACACTTGGAGTTACTGCTATAATAGCAATGAAAGTTCGATCCATAATATTATATGGTAAATCTTTAATGGTGATATGAAATGGGCAACTTGACTGATTATCGGTGAGCATAACGTATCCATCTGGGGCAGCTTTATATACTTCGAGGTTAGCTGGGACACCACCACCTCCAGTTTTATTTATAACGTTTACAGGGACTCCCCATTTCTTCTTAAGGAATTCAGCTGTTATTCGAGCCCAGAGGTCGGTAGTTCCACCCGGTGCAAAGGGGCAGATAAGGTCAATGGCCCTTGTCGGATACTTTGCCTGGGATTGAGCAAGGTAAGTCCAGGCAAAAAGTATAATTGGAACTAAAAGCCATATAATACTCTTCAACAATCTCTTTTTTCTTTTATCCATCGTAATTTCCTCCCTTCTTATTATTTTTTAAAAATCGATCTCAAAGACTTTATTTTAAAAATTCATAAGAACCACCTCCTCGTATTATAACCCACCTTTGGTGGTATAATAAATTCCAGATAATTATTGATGTATTC
>JBBITW010000165.1:0-7720 GCA_037440525.1 Deltaproteobacteria bacterium | reverse complement strand
CTCGGAATGACAAACATGGCATGCACCTCGTTGCGAAATAGTCTCAAGGGGAGAGGATTAAGGTGAGGGGTGGGAATAATATGACAGTTAGGAAACCCTTTTTCTCTCGTATTAGAGCCAGCGTTTTCGGCGTTTATATGCCTTTACATCTTTATAGGATTTTAATACCCCTGAAGATGCAGTCCCGAGATAAAATTCCTTCACATCAGGATTCTCCCTCAAATTTGAGGCCATATCTTCCATAACAATCTTTCCGTTTTCCATCACATAACCAAAGTGGGCAATCTGGAGTGCCATATTTGCATTCTGCTCTACCAGGGCAATTGTTGTTCCCTGCTCTTCATTGATTCTCTTTATAATCTCGAAGATCTCTCTTACAAGAAATGGGGCCAATCCCAATGAGGGTTCATCCAGTAAGAGAAGTTTTGGATGAGCCATCAATGCACGCCCCATCACGAGCATCTGTAGCTCTCCACCGCTGCAATAGCCTGCAAGTCTATTTTTCCTGGCAAGTAGAGGTGGAAAGTAATGATAGACCATCTCAAGATCACTCTTATATGGTTTTCCCCATCTTGTGGCAGTCCCAACCCTGAGGTTTTCTTCAACAGTCAGATATTTAAAGGGTTGACGGCCTTCTAAGACCTGAATTATTCCAAGACGTGTAATATATTCAGGTGCTGAATTGTGAATTGGATGGCCTTCAAATATGATGGATCCCTCGGTCACCTTTCCATTCTCAGGTTTTAGAAGGCCTGAGATGGCTTTCAATGTTGTCGTCTTCCCAGCACCGTTACTTCCGAGAAGTGATATAATCTGGCCTTTTTTAATGATAAGTGAAACCCCTTTCAGTACCTGAATCACATCCGAGTAAACAACACTGATATTATTGAGTTGAAGCAGGGTTTTGTCTTCCATAACAGCCTCAGCACCCCTCACCCCATCCCTCTTCTACGCTTCCTGGGTAGGGGGCTCTGTGTAATCATTCCTAATAAGAAAATGGCCAGAGTTTGAAACTTGACTTTATGATACGCCATACCTCGGCCAGTCCTTTAGGTTCAAAAATGATAAATAGGACAATCGCCAGACCAAAGACAAACTCACGAAGCGGAGCGATTGTTAAGGCAATCTTTGTAAGTGCACCGATATTCATGAAGAACTCTGTAGTATGGCTCAATAACTCGTTTAATAGGGTGATGAAGACAGCGCCAAAAACAGAACCAGGTATACTTCCAAGGCCACCTATAATGATCATGGCTATAAATTCTATAGAGAGAAATAGCGTATATGGCTCAGGAGTAATGCTCCCAATATAATATGCTGAGAGGCCTCCTGCAAAACCTGCATAGAAGGAACTTATTGCAAAGGATAGGAGTTTATATTTAAAAATAGGTATCCCCATACCCTCAGCTGCACGGTCATTGTCACGTATGGCAATGAATGCTCGACCATATCGGGTCCGCATCAGGTTCGAAGCAATCCAGGTCATGATGACGAAACAGAAAAATATTACATAGTAGAAGGCTCGGTCTCCTTTAACGTCCAATCCAAAGAGGTTTGCACGAGGTAACATAATTCCCATTGGTCCTTTTGTCAAACTCTCCCATTGGACGAAGATATATTGGAGAATAAATTGACCTGCCAGTGTAGCGATGGTAAGGTAGAGATGTTTTAGCCGGGCAGAGGGAATCCCAAAGATCATCCCAACCATGGCTGTGACCAGACCTGCACATATCACAGATAGCCAGAATGGAAAACCTGCGGCAGTTGAAAGAATGGCTGCTCCATAAGCCCCGACACCAAAAAAGGCACCGTGACCAAGTGAGATCTGGCCAGTATACCCAATTAGAATATTCAATCCAATTGCAGAAATGGAGGCTATCCCAATATGGTTTACTATATAAAGAATATAATTACTGCTGATTAACGGAATAACTATAAAGAGGATAAGAAGTCCGACCAGGACCGATAGCCTTCCAAAATCTGTTGAGAATATAGCAAGCTCCTCTTCATATCTTTCATTGAATTTTCCACAGGGATGTAATTTCAGCTTTCTCATCCTTCTAACCTCGAAAACTTTTCCTTTACACTCGCTCAATCTCTACTAAACCAAAAAGTCCATAGGGCTTTACCAGTAAAATAAAGACGAGAACAATATAAGGTATAATTTCCTTAAGAGAAGTTGAGATATATCCTCCTGTAAAGGTTTCCAGAAGCCCTATGATGAGGCCTCCAATGATAGCGCCGCCAATACTCTCGAGCCCTCCAAGGATAACTACTGGAAAGACCTTAAGCCCCATGGTGCTTATATCATGAACATTTATACCATTCATTATACCCAGAATGATTCCACTCAGGGCACAAACCAGTGCAGCAATTGCCCAGGATAGGGCAAAGACCCTTCTCACATGAACACCCAGGGAAAGCGCAGCGGGCTGATTATCCGCCACCGATCTCATATAGATTCCCTGAGAAGAGTACTTGAAAAAAAATCCAAAGATCGAGAGGAAGATGATGCCGATGATAAAAGAAGCTACATAGACAGGCTGAATAATGACAGCACCCCATTGGATGGTAAGATTCTTTGGAAGAAAATCAGGATAATTAAATAAATTTCCGCCAAAGATGAAAAGCAACAATCCTTTGAACATGGCAGCCAATCCAACGGTTAACATGATGACCTCTATCAGGGCTTCGCCAATCAAAGGACGGAGAAAGAGACGTTCAATAACAAAGCCCATCATAAATGTTCCTGCCAGTGTGAATAGGAATGCCAGAGGAATTGAGAGATTTAACTGGGCAGAGAAGATAAGGAAGATGAATGCCCCTATTGCAAGTAATTCACCGTGGGCAAAATTCAGGACACTCGATGACTTAAAAATCATGACAAAGCCAAGGGCTGCAAGGGCATAAAGAAAACCCACAGATAGGCCCTGAATAAGAAGTTGAAGAAAAAATTCCATAGAATAAAACCCCCTTTATAAATGCGAAGCACGAAACCCGAAACAATCTCAAATGACCAAATCTTAAATCTTTAAAACAAGAAGGTTTGGAGACTTAGAATTTTGAAAATTTGAATCTGTTTTGGATTTAGACATTCCTATTCAACCGTCAAAATCTTAACTTTTGTAGTGATGGTCCCAACATGACCATCACGATAGTGAACCTTTCCTGTTACCTCCAATTCCTTTTTATCACTATACATTGCCTCAATCAGATTTATATACTGTTCATAAACAAATTTTCTTCGCACCTTTCCTGTCCGGGTCAATTCTTCATCATCGGCATCGAGAAGTTTATAAAGTAAAATAATCTTTTTAAGCCTCATCGGTTTTGGTAGCTGGGTGTTTACATGACGGACTTCACCGAGAATCAGCTCCTCGACCTCGGGTCTTTGCGAAAGGTCTGTGTATGTTGTGTATGGAATCATTCTGTCTTCTGCCCAACTTCCAACATTTCCGAAATCGATGTTGATGAATCCTGTAATGTAGTCCCTTCCTTCTCCCCAGACAACAGCCTCTTTAATATAAGGACTGAATTTTAATCTCGTCTCAATAAAGTCTGATGAGATGGCCTCCCCTCCCCTTGTGCGCATAATCTCTTCCTTTCTGCCGATTATGAGGAGGTGTCCATCGTCGTCAATATAGCCTGCATCCCCTGTATGGAGCCAACCATCCCTGAGGGCCTTATTCGTAGCTTCAGGATCTTTATAATAACCTGCGAAGCATGAGGGTGTCTTGACAAGTACCTCCTGATCTTCTGCGATCTTTATCTCAGTCCTTGGAAGTGGTTTCCCAACAGACTCTGGTTTGACCTCTTTATCAGGCTGTACCTGAAATACCCCTCCACCTTCTGTAAGGCCATATGCGTGTTTGAGATTGAGTCCCTTTGCACGGAAGAATCTTATAACATCTGGACTGATGGGATGGCCTCCTGTGATTGCTGCTCTGATCTGCAGACAGCCCACCCGATCAAGAAGGGGACGATAGACAATTAATGAAAAGATTTTATGGAGGAGCTTTAATGATACTGGAACAGGTTCCTTCTTAGATTCGCGATCCACCACTGCACCTCCAATCTTTTCGCCAAGGTAAAAGAGTTTTCGTTTAATCCATCCCGAATCTGCGATCTTTACTCTGATTTTCGAGGCAAGCTCTTCCCAGAATCTTGAAGAGGTGATTACTACCACTGGTCCAATCTCACGGAAATCCTCTGACTGGGTCTCAGGGGTTTCAGGGAAGTTCATGGTCATCCCTGTGAGGGGAGAGACCCCCATTCCCCACATCTGATCTACAATCCAGGCAGTAGGGGTGATGGAAATCCAGTTATCCCCTGGACCAATGGGAGCACTCTCAACCCATTTTCTTGCAATCTCTGTAAAGCTCTGGTGCGTAAGCATTGCAAGCTTAGGAACACCTGTTGTTCCTGAAGTCATGATCATCAAGGCAACCTCATCAGACTTCCCCTTCCATAGCTCCTTTTCAAAAAGATCGGGATTCTCCTTATCCAATCTCTCCCCTAAATTTAGGAGTTCCTCAAAACTTATAAGCCAGGGATTACTGGTATAGGTTCTCATTCCTGTTTGATCAATATATATCACCTTCCGAACATGAGAAAGCTCATCCTTCATCTCAAGGAGTTTATCTACCTGTTCCTGGTCCTGGGCAATCACAAAGACAGCCTGAATCCTCTGGAGCATCATCGCCAGTTCTTTGGCAATGGAGGATGTAAATAGATTGAGAGTGATTGCCCCAATGGCTTGAGCTCCCAATTCTGTAAATAGCCACTCCGGATGGTTGTCGGTGATAATACCGATATTTTCACCCCTTTTGAGACCAAGACTTATTAAACCCAAAGCAACATTCTTTACATATCGAAAATAATCCTCCCAGGTGTAGGCCAGCCATATACCATACATCTTTTCCCTTATAGCAATCATATTGCGTCCAAGATCTTTTGACTGTTTGAATAAGATCTGGGGAATGGTATATTTCATTAAAGAAGACAGGGTCTCCTGATCAAATCGTTCTGTTTTTATCACCTAAATATGACCTCGACTAAAATAGAATACTGTGGTTATTTAATAATGCAATTAGCAAATATCTAAATTGAGTGATTCTCCAGAGTCATTGCGAGGTGAAGCCGAGGCAATCTCTCCAAAATTGTCATTCCGAGCGGAGCGAGGAATCTATGAGATTGCACGCCCTTCGGGCTCGCAATGACTTCGTCGGATTGCCACGGACCCAATGTGTGCTCGCAATGACTAATAATTATCCGCTCAAAGCGGATCCGCCTTTGGTAGAAAGGCATTCTATAAAAAATCACTCAGATTAGCAAATATTAAAATTTTGTGGTCTCACCCAAATATGCCTTGATCACCTCGGGATGATTCTGAATCACCTCTGGAGGTCCCTCCGCAATCTTCTCTCCAAAATTCAAAACCATGATTCTCTGTGAGATACTCATCACAACCGACATATCATGCTCAACAAGGATTGTGGTCTGTCTCCATGCCGAATTTAATTCCAGTAAGAAACGAACCATATCCTCTTTTTCCTCAAGTGTCATACCGGCAAATGGTTCATCCAAGACCAGAAGTTTTGGCTCTAAGGCAAGGGCACGCCCCAATTCAACCCTTTTTCTCAAACCATAAGGCAGGGAACCAACCGGCTTTTTTCTGATGGGTTGCATCTCGAGAAAGTCGATCAGTTCCTCCAGAACCTGACGGTGTCGAACCTCCTCTTTGCGAACGGATGATGAAAAGATAGAGGCCCTGCCAATACCGTAGTCACAGTAAAGATGCCTTGCCAAAAGCATGTTTGCAAGCACCGTAATCCCGGGAAATAGTTCAATATTCTGGTAAGTTCTCCCGATTCCTTTCTTGGTTATTGCATGGGGGCGAAGTCCTGTGATCTCCTCGCCATTGAAAAATATCTGACCCTTCTGGGGATGGTAATAACCTGTAATGCAATTCAGAAGACTCGTCTTTCCAGCACCATTTGGCCCGATGATACTTACAAACTCCCCAGTGTGTACTGTTAGATCCACATCATGAAGGGCCATCACCCCTCCAAAGTTAAGGGATATCTGTTTGACTTCGAGCTCAGCCCGACGTTCCTCGGGCTGAGCAGAGTTAAAGATGCTTGGTCTTCCTCGAAATGCCTTCATTTCTATTCCTTTTAAGTTATCGGCAAGCTACATCTTTGGGGCTTTTAATACCTTTACCTTTTCCTTCCCTGGGGTATAGAACTCTGTTACAGGCGAATAGGTTGCATCTTCGTGAATCTGAACGATCCTTCCTTTAAAAGAGCCTTCATGGTTATCTTTTGTGTAAGTCACATATGGGACAAGGCCTCCAAAATCCTCATTATTGAATGCCTCCATTGCCTTGTTGATAGTTTCAGAGTTTATTGTCTTAAACAATTCACCTGCCTTCTGGATAGCCCTCTCCTGGATTGCAGCAACAACAACACCCTCCCAGTAAGAGGTCTCAAACTTATCAACGGTTTTATACCTTGCCCACAATTTCTGTAGTAGCTCGATTCCAGGAGTCTTATCCTGGGGTAGTGCCCCACAGAATTGCATAAAGAGGCGATCTCGGATCAATCCCTGGCCGAGCTTGAAGAAATCAGGGTCAGTAGCTGTCCATGTCCCGAAGAATGGCACATTGTAACCCACCTTATCTGCTGCCTTTAGGGCAGTGATAACGGCAGCAGGCAGAATCTGGACAAAGACATACTCTGCTCCCTTTCCTTTCATACGAAGCATCTCTGTTGTGAGATCAACTGTAGCTGGAGGAAATTCTTCAATAGTAACAATGTTAATATTATTCTTTAATGCATACTCCTTGCTCGGATCGTGAATAGATCTTCCATAAACATTATTATAAGTGAGTAGGCCTACCTTAGGGGCATCTTTCCCTTTATGGATACTTCTGATATATTCCAGTACTGCATAGGAATCGAGGATATAGCTTCCAAAGGGCAGGTACATATAGTCGATTGGAGGTTTGAGAATACCTTGAAATGTGGAGTAATTAATTGTTGGAATCTTGTGCTCTTGAATAATTGGTTTTATCTGGATACCTGTCCCTGCATCCCATGTAGCGATCATATCCTTCTTTTCCTCACAAAACTTCTTCACAAACTTAACACCTTCTGGAACTTTATAGGCATGATCTACAATTTCGAGATCAATCTTTCGACCTGCAACTCCTCCTTTTACATCATTTACATAGTTTATATAATCCCTATGGCCTTTTGCATGGTACTGTCCCCATGTCGAGGCTGGCCCTGTTAGGTTGATTACCGCACCTATCTTAACAGGTTGAGACCAGCTCCATGTCAACAAGCATGTAAAAAGTATTACCGTCGCCATTAATGATATAAAAGTTATTCTTCTCATAATCCTTCCCTCCTTTTAAAAATAATTAAGACCTAAAATTTTAATCCTTTTTCGTTAAGCAAGAAAACCTTCCCTCTCACCTCCTTTCACTCTCAATTAAAATCCCCTAAAATAAGTCCACATCAAGAAAGATATTATTATTTATTAAAAAATTCAAGAAAAATCTTTTCAATTAAGTAACCCGTCACTTAAATGGGGCTAAGTTAAAAGATCTGGCAGGAATATCCTCGAAAATCTTATCAAGCGGACGATTTAAATTTTTTGGTTCTTCTCCAATATAGTTATTAAAAAGGATTCTCCGATAGAATCGGATACGCCT
>JBBITW010000164.1:0-7760 GCA_037440525.1 Deltaproteobacteria bacterium | reverse complement strand
TATTTTATGCTCCCATTAATAAATAATGTAGATGTTATGGTAAATAATACTTCAGAGCTTTTTCAGAAACCTTAAATAGAGACCTCTGAAAAAGTGCATAAATTCCCCATCACACATTCCCTCTCCCCAAGAGACTGTGTCCTAATATCATTCTAAGGTTTTAGCCGAAGAATCTATGTTTCATAAGGTTTGAATTCTATAGATTCCTCGCTTCGCTCGGAATGACACCACTCTGCTGTCATTTCGAGGCGTTAGCCGAGAAATCTTTCCTAAGGTTCCTCGCTTCGCTCGGAATGACAGAAAAAGGAGGCTCGGAATGACAAACATGGCATACACCCCCAAGGGGAAAGGATTAAGGTAAGGGTTTAAGGGGAGGTATTAAGGGGTTAACTTTTTAAATACCTTTTCGGAGCTTCCAAATAAGAAATCCAGAGAGCTCTGTGAAATTGACAACAGATTAAAGTTATAGTATTTTTTAGTGAATAAAGACTATTATCAATAAGGGGGATTTCCCCTTTTAATATTTTAATCCAAATATTCTTAGAACAGATTTTTTAGGAGGTAAATGGGTTGGAGGAACTGCTTTCCTTTGTCTCAAAGCCTGTAAGATATATTGGGCAAGAGATAAATTCGATTAAAAAGGATTATTCTAAGGTCAGATTGAGATTCTGTCTTTCTTTTCCTGATGTATACGAAGTTGGAATGTCTCACCTCGGTATACAAATTCTGTATCAAATCCTGAACGAGAAAGAGTGGATCTCATGTGAAAGGGTATTCGCACCCTGGGTTGATATGGAAAGGATACTGAGGGAAAGAGAAATCGCACTTTGCTCCCTCGAATCAAAAACCCCTCTCAATAGATTCGATATCCTGGGCTTCTCCCTTCAATATGAGCTCTGCTACACCAATCTTTTAAATATCCTCGATCTCTCCAATATCCCATTCTTTTCAAGAGAAAGAGATGAAAGATTTCCGTTGGTCATCGGTGGTGGCCCAATGACATTTAATCCAGCCCCTGTGGCTGATTTCTTTGATGCACTTGTCATCGGAGATGGGGAGGAGGTGATTATTGAGATATGTGAGATTGCACTTAAATGGAAAGAATCTAACGGTAAGAAGGATGATCTATTAAAATCCCTTTCCCAAATTAAAGGGGTTTATGTCCCTCTTCTTCATTCAAAAAATCAAAAGGTTCAAAGAAGGCTCATCCCTGATATCAACAAAGCTCCCTTCCCTTTATGCCCTATTGTTCCCTATATGAGAATTATTCATGACCGTCTTAATATAGAAATAGCAAGAGGTTGCAAGAGGGGATGCCGTTTCTGTCAGGCAGGATTCATACATAGACCTTACAGGGAAAGAAGTCCTGAGGTAATCAAGGAAATCATAAATTCCTCATTAAAATTTACTGGTTATGAAGAGGTCTCACTCCTCTCACTAAGCGCAGGAGATTATTCCGGCATAAGAATACTCCTTCCCCAGTTGATGGATCAACTGGAGAAGAAGAGAATAGCCCTTTCCTTCCCTTCGTTAAGAATAGAAAGCATCGTTGGCCAAATCGCAGATGAGATAAAAAGAGTAAGAAAGACAGGCCTAACAATCGCTCCTGAGGCCTCCACTGAAAGACTTCGCAAGGGGATAAACAAAGAGATGAATGAAGATATCCTCTTTCAGGGCCTCTTTGAACTCTTTTCAAAAGGCTGGAAAAACCTTAAACTTTATTTCATGATTGGCCTTCCCACCGAAAGAGATGAGGATGTAAGGGGAATTGTTGATCTTTCGAAAAGACTCCACAACCTTAGCAGGAAAACAAAAACCCACCCAAATATAAGCATCAGTGTTTCTACATTTGTCCCTAAACCTCATACTCCTTTCCAGTGGGAATCTCAAATCTCCCTCGAAGAGATTGAAGAAAAGCTTCATTTTTTAAGGGAAGGGTTGAAAAAAAATCACCTGCGCTTTAAATGGCAGGATCCTCACCTGAGCCTTCTGGAAGGTATCTTCTCAATGGGTGATCAGAGACTATCAGGAGTCCTGGTTGAGGCACACCGTCTGGGTTGTCGGTTTGATGGCTGGAGTGACCAGTTTAGATATGACCTCTGGGAAAAGGCCTTCGAGAAATATGGGTTAAATATGAAGCTATTCAATAGGAGGAAAGAACTTCAGGAAATCCTTCCCTGGGCCTTCATCGACACAGGAATATCCATTTCATACCTCTGGAATGAGTATCAGAAGAGCCTTAGAGGAGAACCATCTCCTCCATGTTCTATGATGGATTGCCATAGGTGTGGGATATGTGATGGAGAAAAGATTTTTTTAAGAGAAAACGATTCAGATAAAATCCTCTCCATTAGAAATGACTCAAGAAGGGAGCTTAGAAGAGAAGGTAAGAAGTGGAGGTATCAGCTAAAATTTACAAAAAAGGGAAGCATAAGTTATATCAGCCATCTCGAGCTTTCGCATCTATTCTACAGGGCATCAAACAGGGCAGATCTTCCCCTCAGTTATTCTCAAGGATTCCATCCAATGCCAAAAATCATCTTTGCCAAGGCCCTTCCTGTTGGTGTAGAGAGCTTATCTGAGATTGTAGATATTGAACTTGAAAGGAGGATATCTCCAGATGAAGTTATGAAAAGACTCAATCAAAACCTCCCCCATGGGATTGAGGTCATTGAGGCAAGGCTTGCCTTCCCATTTACATCACCCCCTCAGGTTTTCAGATCTGTCTACTGGATATCACTTAATCATTTCATTTCAAAAGAAGAGGCCATTTCAGGAATAAAGAAGGTAATCGATAGTTCTGAATTCCTAATCACTCAAAAGAGGAAGGGTAAAACAAGGCAGATAGATATCAGACCACTAATTGAAAGTATGAATCTGAAGGAGGAGAACTCGGGCCTTTTAGTTGAGCTGGTAATTAGGGAAACCTTTCAAGTTTCCGCAAAACCACTTGAGATTATAGAAGCAGTCCTCAACATAAAAGGAGAAGAACTCCATAGGTGCAGGGTGAAGAAGATAGAGTAATAATTCGCGGGAGGATTTATGGCGAATGAAATAATCATCAATGTAACACCCTGGGAGACAAGGGTCGCATTATTAGAAGATCGAATCCTTTCAGAATTATATATTGAAAGAACAAAGGATCGGGGAATCATGGGGAATATCTATAAGGGTAAGGTAATAAAGGTTCTTCCCGGGATGCAGGCCGCCTTTGTAGATATAGGATTGGAGAAGGCTGCCTTCCTTTACGTCTCGGATGTTTACGGAGGGATGGAAGACTATGAGGAATTGGGTTTCCAGGGAATGGAAATCCCTTCCTCCTTAAATTCTTCATCTCAGATTGAAGACCTCTTATCCGAAGGTCAGGAGATACTGGTTCAAGTATCAAAAGAACCCTTGGGGACAAAAGGGACGAGGATCACTTCCCATATCACCCTTCCTGGTAGATACCTTGTCTTCATGCCCACAGTTGATCATATCGGTGTATCTCGAAGGATAAAGGATGAAAAGGAGCGAAAAAGATTAAGGGAGATCATCCAATCGATGAAACCTCCATCAAGTGGTTTCATCGTCAGAACTGCAAGTGAAGGGGCATCACCAGAAGAGGTTCGAAATGATATGGAATTTCTACTTCATCTTTGGAACAATATCCAGAAGAAAAAGGAGAATTCCACAGCTCCCTGCCTGATTTATTCTGATCTTACAATCATACTCCGTGTCATAAGGGACATACTCTCACCATCAATCAACCGTATTGTCATAGACTCCAGGGAAGAGTATGAAAATATAGTCTCATTCATCAACACCTATATGCCAAGGCAGAAATATGAGATCATTCTCTACCAGAATAAAGAGCCCATTTTCGATGCCTATGGAATTGAGATGGAGATTGATAAGATCCTGGGGCGTAAAATCTGGCTTAAATCAGGTGGCTACATTGTTATTGATATGTGCGAGGCCCTTGTGGCCATAGATGTAAATACCGGAAGATATGTTGGGAAGAGAAACCTCTCAGATACAATCCTCAAGACTAACCTCGAGGCTGCAAAGGAGATTGCTTATCAATTGAGGGTTAGAAATATAGGTGGCATCATCATCATAGATTTTATCGACATGGAAAGGGAAGGTGATCGAGAGAAGGTTTATCAGGTATTGGAGGAGGCTATCAAAAAGGACAGACAGAAGACAAATATCTTTAAGATATCGGAATTAGGACTTGTGGAGATGACCCGTAAAAGAACCCGTGAGAATATAGCAAGAACCTTAGGAGAGACCTGCCCATACTGTGATGGCACAGGATTTATTAAATCGAAGACAACAATCTGCTACAATATATTCCGGGAGATCGAAAAGGTATCCTCTCATCTGGGAGGGAATAACATTCTGGTTGAAGCCAATCCAGAGGTAGCGGGTCTCCTTTATGAAGAGGAGAGGGCAGCTGTGGAGGAGCTAGAAAGGAAACTAAAGAAGAAAATTGTAATCAAGAGTAAGGCAGGATTTCATCAAGAGCAATTCAATATCATCGAAATCTGATCTTCATGATTAGGAAAGGTGGTTATGGGAAATGATTTTGAAAATTTAATCGCCCTTACTTTCGAAAAAGGGCTCTACAGTCTCGATATAGAAATCCTCCAAGTAAATCTTGGTCTTCTCTGTAATCAGCAATGTATTCATTGCCACTTAGAGTCATCACCAGAGAGGAAAGAGGTGATGCAGTGGCCTGTTATGGAGATGATTCTTAAAGTTGTGAGGGATTACAGGTTTAAGCTCATTGATCTTACGGGAGGAGCCCCTGAGCTAAATCCCTATTTTCGATTATTTGTGGCATCCCTTCGTGAGAATGGTCAACAAGTTCAGGTTCGAACAAACCTGACTGTCCTTCTTGAGCCAGGAATGGAGGATATACCTGATTTTCTTTCTAAGAACAAGGTTCATCTCGCCGCATCACTTCCCTGCTATCTTGAGGAGAATGTTCGGACCCAAAGAGGCGAAGGTGTATATGAAAAGAGTATTTCGGTAATCAAACGTCTTAATGATCTGGGATATGGCTATGATTCTGATCTTCCTTTGACCCTTGTTTATAATCCTGCCGGAGCATTTTTACCACCTTCCCAATCAGCTCTTGAGAGGGATTATAGAAGGGAACTTGATAGTCGCTTTGGAATTCATTTTACTAAACTCATCACAATAACGAATATGCCTCTCGGAAGGTTCAGAAGGGTTCTTAATAAATATGGTCAGATTCAAAATTATATGGAAACCCTTAAAAAATCATTCAATCCCATTACACTTGAAGGATTGATGTGTCGCCATCAGATAAGCATAGGCTGGGATGGAAGACTCTTTGATTGCGACTTTAACCTTTCACTCGGTCTTTCAATTGACCATGGAGCTCCGGACCACATCAGATCCTTTGACCTATGCAGACTTTCAAGGCGGCGTATCATGACAGGTGAACATTGCTTTGGATGTACTGCAGGAGCAGGGTCTTCATGCAGTGGTGCATTGATATGAAATCTATTATTCCCTTTTTAGCCTTTTAATTATCTTTGGTATAAAAAGAGAAGATATGAAAAGCCCGAGGGAGAAAAATACCTTAAAGGAGATAAGTTCGCTCCATTGACCACTCCTCAGGACATCCCTCAGGGTACCTATAAAAAAAGTAAAGATGAATGTCCCTACAATAATGCCCAGACCTGTTGCAAAAAAGTAGTCCCAGAAACGAACCTTTGTCAGTCCCATTCCAAAGTTCATGGGGGTAAAAGGAAAGTAGATGAGTCGTAGATAGAGGACAGTTGCAAATCCATTTCGTTCAATTGCTTCGTCATATCTTTTAAGGCGATTGCCAACCATAGAGGAAGCAAAATCCCTGCCAAGGCTCCTCCCAATCCAGAAGGCGCAACTTGCTCCCAGCATGGCCCCTGTCCAGACATAAAGGAATCCCCAATAGGCGCCGAAGATAGCTGCCCCAATAGCTGTAAGAAGTGTTCCGGGAACAAATAGACATACCCCTATGGCATAAATGATAATATAAATCAATGGAGCCCAAATTCCCGTAGAATCTAAGAATTGCCCCAATCTTTCCTTAATTAAAAATTCTCTCACTGATGTGAAACGGACAATATAAATGGCAATGATAATAAATAATAAAAGTAAGAGGGCTTTTATAAGTCCTTTCTTACGGTTTTTCTGAGATTCTGAAATATCTCTTACCATGAAACAAAACCTCCTTAGAGAATATTTTACCCTTTTTTTTATCCATTCAAAAGGATATAATTTTTATAAAAGAAAAAACGCCTATGATGATTTCCATTATTATCCCTGCTCTCAATGAAGCTTCTACTATTGTCAAAACACTTAAGAGTCTTCAATCAATGCGAAAGAGGGGTCATGAGGTGATTTTGGTGGATGGTGGAAGCCTGGACGATACTGTCTCTCTTTCAAGGCCATTTACTGACAGAATTATTCAGAGCCCGAAAGGCCGAAGTCTTCAGATGAATGAGGGTGCGAGGGTAGCAAAGGGTGATATCCTCCTTTTCTTACATGCTGATACCATCATTCCAGAGGATGGGGATCAGTGGATCATAGAAAGGATGAAAAAGGAGAAAAGATTTTGGGGACGTTTTGATGTCAAACTTTCGGGAAGAGATCCAATATTTCGTTTTATAGAATTTTTAATGAATCTGAGATCAAGGCTAACAAAAATCGCTACAGGCGATCAGGCTATATTTGTAAAGAGGGAATTTTTTGAGATGATTGGAGGATTTCCAAAAATATATCTCATGGAAGATATAGCGTTGTGTAAGATTTTAAAAAATTATGGCAAACCACTGTGCCTCTATAAGCGTGTCATAACATCAAGCCGTCGCTGGAAGGAGAATGGAATTCTTAGAACAATCCTTCTCATGTGGTTTCTAAGAGGAGCATATTTTTTTAAGGTAAACCCCAATAGATTGGCAAGGATTTATTATGGAAGCTCTGAAAAAGTCCTGAATTGACTGGGGAGGTAGGGTTCCAAACCCTTCGAATGCTTTTCCACCCCACCTCCCCAGTCTATAAGACTCTTTTTAAATACTTTTTCAGAGGTCTGATCATCCCTTGCTCAATTTACACGAATGAGACCTAATCCAGTGGATTGTTGTATCATCGTATTTGCAAAAGCTCCTATTCCTGGGAAAGTAAAGACACGACTTCTACCCTATATGAGTGCTCAAACCTCGGCTTTACTACATGAGAAACTTGTTCTGCACTGCCTCAAGACAGCCGTTGAATCAGGGGTAGGGCATGTTGAGCTCTGGTGTTCTCCTTCGACAGGGTATAATTTCTTTACCCAATGTGAAAAGATGTTTCCAATCAAACTCTACTCCCAGGTAGAGGGTAATCTTGGAGAAAGGATGGCCCATGCCTTTAAGGAGGCATTGAAGAGAACCCCTCTGGTATTATTGATGGGAACAGATTGTCCAGCCCTCAGCCATCACGACCTGAAAGAGGCAAAAGAGACCTTGAATCGGGGTATCCCTGTTGTTATTTCTCCAGCAGAGGATGGAGGTTATGTGCTCATAGGTCTTCGAGAATATGAAGAGAGGCTTTTTGAAGGTATCTCCTGGGGGACGGAATCTGTTCTGGAAGAGACCAGAGAGAGGATTAAAATTTTGGGCTGGAGATGGAGGGAGCTTCCACGGCGCTGGGATGTAGATAGGCCTGAAGACGTTGAAAGACTTAGAATGGAGGGTTTTGGACACCTCCTTCCTTTTTAGAGC
>JBBITW010000163.1:0-7783 GCA_037440525.1 Deltaproteobacteria bacterium | reverse complement strand
TTTGTGGAAACCCCAGGTCAACATCCCTCCTAACATTACAAACTCACCTGTTGTAAAATTCATAACCTTAGAAATAAGATATACTACACTCCAGCATATACCTATCACGGCATAGATACTTCCACTGGTAATTCCTGAAATAAAGTACTGGATAAATTGTGAAAGAAGTGTCATGAATATATTATTTTTTAAAATAAATTATAATCTTATTATATTATATATATAAATTTGTCAAGAAAAAAATTAAAGGGTCTGAAAAAGTTCTGAATTTACTGGGGAGGTAGGGTTTCAAACTCTTCTAATACGGACATTAAGAAGTTAAATTGTTTAAAATCGCTTTAAAGAAAATTAAGTAATTTCAATGTATTAATCAATGGTGCCGTATTATTATTGGCAACCGCTCGAAGGCTTTTCCACCCCACCTCCCCAGTCTATAAGAATAGTTTTTAATACTTTTTCAGAGCTTTCAATTATTTTCAAATTTTTATTTAAATATTCCATTATTTAATAAAATCTCTTTAATTTTATACAATTTTTTTCACTTAAAATGTCACTTTACCAGTCTGAGCCAAGAAATCTATAATAAGATGAATAAATTTCATTCTTGACATATTTCAAACTATTAAGTTATATATAGAACTAAAAAATTGTTTTTAATTAATATGGACAAAGAGAGGACAATAGACCGTCAGGCATATGAGCCTGCTTATGTTCAGCTTGTCAATATCTTAAAGGACCAGATTGCAAGGGGTATCTATCTTCCTGGCAATCGTTTGCCTTCTGAATCAGAGCTCTGCCAGCGTTATCAAGTGAGTCCCATGACTGTACGCCGCTCAATTAATGTCCTATTGGATCAAGGGATTGTTACTACAATTCAAGGGAGCGGAACTTATGTTAAGGCCCCAGATCTGGCAGGAGTAACATTTAGCCTCGAAGAATTTCATAATATCTTTAGGGATAAAGAGCGAACCAAAGTAAAGATTCTCGAATCCCTCATAAATAAGGCAGACGAAATAACAGCCAATAGACTATCCATTAATGTTGGAGATAAGACTATCCTCATCAGGCGAGTGTTAATTCGTGATGGTGACCCTATTATTTACCATAAAGAGCAATTGATTTATGATCCATTCCGTCCAATCGTTGAGGCTGAGCTTGAGGTTACTTCTCTGCATGGTCTATTTGTAGGGACAGGAGAGACGAAACTCAAGAGAGGGAATTTATCTATTGAGGCTACGGTTCTGACAGTAGAGGAGGCAGATATACTAAACACAATTCAAATGCAGCCTGCATTTCGCATAGAACACATCTTTTATGATTTTGAGGATAGGCCTATAAGTTGGGGACGTTTTATTTGTCGTGGAGATCGCCTTAAATTTACCACAACAGTAGGCCTTAGCAACAGGGCATAATTGGTGATACTGACATGATTTCTAAGAGGTTAAATTTATATGCCGGTAATATCCATAATAGAAAATGAAGAAAAACTGATAAACCTAATGGCCGACCTCAACGAGGATGGAGTATTGGAGCATGTCAGACAGTTTCTAATGGATGGTATTGATCCTCTGACTATCATCGACCTATGCCATCAAGGTATGATTAAGGTTGGAGAGCGATATGAGCAACAGATCTATTTTATATCAGGTTTAATCATGGCAGGAGAGATCATGTGCCAGGTTGGCCAATTAGTTCTTCCTTTAATTGAAAACAGAATCACGAACGGTAATTCTGGAAGTATTGTCCTTGGAACTGTTGAAGGAGATATACACTTCATCGGGAAGGATATATTCAAGGTCTTGGTTCGGGGATATGGATTTACTGTCCATGACCTTGGAGTAGATGTCCCGCCAAACGAATTCCTCTCCGCTGTCCATAAATTCAAACCGAACATTGTAGGGCTCTCATGTCTTATCACTAGTGCATATAAATCGATGCAGGAAACCATTATCCTTTTGAAGGAAAAGACTCCGCATGACATAGCACCTCGTGCATATATTATCGGTGGGAGAGTTGATGAGCTTGTATGCGAGGAGGTTGGAGCAGATTTCTGGGCAAATGATGCGATGAAAGGAGTTCGCCTTTGTCAGAAGATCATGGGCCGAAGCTGATATAAGATTAAGCCAAATTATTTCCCTCAATTCTTCTTAAAACACTCTCTATTTATTCAAACAATCTATCAAGAGAAACGATATCTATCCCCTTTTTTTCCATCAAAATGACAAACTCCCTCAAGGAGCTGATTGTAGAAGGATGGGGATGACCAATGGCAACGGCCCTTCCCCGAGATAGGGCATATCGGGTAAGTTTTTCTATATTTCCCTCAATACCAGAACTATCTTGCGCATGATCAAGAAATATTGTTCTCTCAATGGCTTTTAGACCAATTTCATTGGCTGTTCTTAGCCCTACAGTCTTAGGAGTTGTCCTGCTATCGAGGAAGAAAAGATCCCTCCTCTTAAGCTCAGAAAGGATGACCTTTACCTTCTCATGGTCTTCCATCATTCTGGAGCCCATATGATTACTAACGCCTTTTGCAAAGGGAACAGCTTCAATATCTCTGGAGAGCTGCTCTATCAAGGCCACTTCATCCATCTCCTGAAGCAAAACACCTTTACCAGGATTTACTTCTGGATAACCATGAGGTTCCATGGGTAGATGAATGATTACATCCCTTCCAATTCGATTGCACTTGGTGGCAATTTCCTTAGAATAAGGCATAAATGGAAGTATGGAAAATGTGATTGGAATATCCGCATAAAGAAGTTCACGGACAATCTTATATTCATTTCCAATATCATCAATTACAATTGCCACCTTTGGTTTAATCACGGGTAATGGAGAAGAAGGGATAGAATAAGGAGGAATTTCAATCTCGGGAGTTTTGTGATCGATACTCCTATCATTTCCAAATTTCTCTTCCCTATAGGAGTCCCGCTGAATAGGCCTTTTTTCTACTAAGTATGTATAACCAAAAATTATTAAAAGAGAACTTGTGAGAAAGAACAGGATATAAGCCGCCGATCTCCAGTTTCTCTTTTTCCTGTGAAGAAGTTTGGACTTTTTAGCCATTTAAAAATCAGGATCATCTCCAAAAAAGTTGAAAAAATCTAAAGGATTCAAGGGAAATGCTTAAGAATTACAAAGAATTAAAAATTTAGTAAAGATCATATAAAAGCATGTTTAGATATTTACAAAAATAGAGATTATGAGAAGTTAAAAGAATTCTTAAGGCACTAATAAAGTCTTTTCCTCCAGAGGCGGATCCGATTTTATCGGAGTAAAATAAGCACTTGAACCCTTGAATCCTAAAATCCTTTCCTCCAGAGGCGGATCCGATTCTGTCGGAAAAGCCTTTTTATCAACTAAATTGGAGAAGATCCAAATTTATTTACCTTTGGCTATATTTTTGAAAATCTCCCAGCTTTTTAGAAGCTCCAGCGCCCTTTCGAGCTGATTATCAGGTGCCTTCTGCTCCTTTGTCTCTTCTTTTTTAACCTTTTCCTTCTCCTTGGGTTGTGTCTTCTCTATATCGATCAGATGTCTTTCTAAATCCTTCTCTGTTATCTGTTTGCTCTGTGGTTGGGTTTTGCTTTCCTCCAACTGCTGGGGTTTGACAACAATATCAGGCATAATTCCCTTGGCCTGGATAGAACGACCACTTGGCGTGTAATATCTTGCAGTCGTTAATCTCAGGCCTGCTCCATCTTTTAAAGGGAATATGGTCTGAACAGAACCCTTTCCAAAGGTCTGTGTGCCAAGGATAATACCTCTACCATTATCCTGAATTGCACCAGCCACAATCTCAGAACCGCTTGCACTCCCACCATTGACCAATACTATTAAAGGTAAACGAGCAATATTATCATCCTGTGGATGTGCATAAAATTTCATCTTCTGCTCCTCTCTTCTCCCCTCTACGGAAACGATGAGCCCTGACTCTAAAAAACGGTCTGATATCTTTACAGCCTGATCCAGAAGGCCGCCAGGATTGTTCCTGAGATCGAGGATCAAACCCTTTAGTTCTCCTTTGCTCTTCTCCTCAAGGGCCTTTATTGCCTTTTCAAAATCGCCATCTGTCTTTTCTTGAAACTGTGATATCCTGATATACCCATAATTCTTCTCAAGCAGTTCATATCGCACACTTCGGATGGGAATAACATCACGAATTAAAGTAAAATCTCTTGGCTGGGAGAAACCCTCCCTCATGATTGAAATGGTCACTTTTGTTCCTTTTGGACCTCTTAATCGTCTTACACAATCAAGGAGGGTCATCTGTTTTGTTGATTCTCCATTAATTCTTAAAATCTGATCTCCTGCTTGTATGCCTGCCTTGAATGCTGGTGTATCTTCAATTGGCGCAACAACCGTCAGAATACCATCTTTGATGGTGATTTCTATGCCGATTCCTTCAAATCTTCCTTTAGTCTCCTCCTGCATCTCTTTATACATATTAGGAGGCATGAATGAAGAGTGTGGATCAAGGGTCTCAAGCATCCCTTTTATTGCCCCATAGATAAGCTCCTTTGGCTTTGTCTCCTCTACATATTCCCTTTGAAGGATACTGATGACATCAGTAAATATTTTCAGATCCTCGTATGTAGTATTTGAAAGGGCTGAGACTCGAGGAAATCGGCCCAATCCAATTGCCACTCCTGAAAAGAATACAAGTATTACAAACAAAACTATTTTTAGATTTATCCTCTTTTTCTCTTGAGACATGGTATCCTCCTTAAAGCTCATTTTTCCCTCCCCTCATTTCCTTCTGGTAGAGAGACAACTCTATTCATATTTGTAATCCAATGAAGGGGGTCTTGGGGTTTGCCTTGATGACGAATCTCAAAATAAAGGCATGGACCTTTAAGAGATCCAGCATCCCCCACCAGTGCGATCACCTCCCCTTGGGAAACCTTTTCCCCTGCCTTCTTAAATAATTGGGAGCAATAACCATAAACTGTAAATGTAGATTCTCCATGGTCAATTATAACAATATTTCCAAATCCTTTGAACCAATCTGAATATAGAACCTTCCCCGGAAGGACTGCCCTGATCTCAGCCCCAAAAGGAGCTTTTATCTCAACCCCATTTTGTCCCTTCTCCTTAAAAAGACTGAGCAACCTCCCATGTAAAGGGGGAGCGATCTTACCTTTAAGAGTATCTGGTTTAGCCTTCCCATAGGAGACAAAGGCCTTTTCCTTTTCTAATTTATTTATCAGGGCTTGGAGGTCTTTTGCCCTCTCTTCTAACTCACCAATCAGTCTTTTGTAGGCAACCTTCTGACTCTGTATATCTCTCAATATCCTCTGTTTCTCATCCTTAATCTTTTTAATCTCCTCCCTCTTATCTTCCACCTCAGAGATCTTTTTCTCACATTGTAATTGATCAGTGGTTAATTTTTCCTGATAATTCTCTCTTAAAGATACCTGGTAACGATAGGTTTCAATCAGTCGGGTATCAAAATCTATAATATACCTCAGATATTTATCTATCTTTAACATATCGAGGTAAGACTGTGAGGCAAAGATAAATGTCTCAGGAAGGCTTCTCCCCATTTTATAGAGTGCCTGTAATCTGAGAAAAAGGTCCCCTTTTGTTCTCTCCATAGCGTTCGTGAGCATGATGATATGGTTTCTGTTTTGATGAATCCTATCTTTGATTTGATTCAACTGGGTCTCCACCCTTTTTAATTCCTTCTCTTTCTTATAGATTTCCATCTCAAGGGTATTTAAACTCTCAAGAACAGAAGATTCCTTACTCAAGATAATCTTTTGTTTCTCCCTTGTTATGGATATCTCTTTTTTAATATCCTTTAACTCCTTTCGCTTTTTAATAATCTCCTTATCTAAGGGTTCAGCTCTACATATCCCAAAATCACCTGATCCGAGGATAAATATCCACCAGAGGATAATCACCTCAAAAAAAATAAAGCCCCATCTTTTCATAAGTGATTCAACCTCTATATTTCATAAATCTCATAGATCCAACAAAACTACCAAATAGGCCTAAAATAGTTCCACCGAATAAAATCAACAGGATACTCTCCATTGGTAGAAATAGTATTTGAATACCTGCTAACCAACCCTTGAAAAATGGTGTTATATAGGGATAAAAAATCTTAAATAATATGAAGAGCAGAAGGATTGCCATTGCTGCCCCCAAAAAACCCTGAATAGCCCCCTCAATATAATAAGGTATTTGGATAAAGGCAGGGTTTGCCCCCAAAAGATGCATCACCTCTATCTCATCTCTTCTATAGGAGATAATGAACTTTATGGTATTTGATATGATAAAGAACATCGAAATGAGGATAAGCCCTCCAAGAATCCACTGGACGAGGTGAATAAGACGAATGGCTCCTGATAAGGCATCAAGTAAATCCTGTCCATATTGAACTTCCTCGATTTTAGATACACCCCTTAATTGAGAGACAATTAGGTCTATTTTTTTTGAATCCCGATACTCCCTCTTCAGCTGAATCTCTAAGGAAGGAGGAAATATGTTCGCACGGATTCCTTCGAGGAGGTTTTTCTGATTGCCAAGCCTCTCTTCCATAAAGGCCATGGCATCAAAAGGTGAGATATATTTTATATCCTCAATCCACTCAAATTGTCTCACCTTCTTCAGAAGCTCTTCTATTTCCTTTAAAGAGGTATCCCTCCTCAGATATGCAATGACCCAGACCTTACTTTCCCATATCTTAAGAAATGACGTGAGATTAAAAGCTATCAGGGAGAAGATTGAAAATATGAGCATGGTTACCACGACGATACCTGTGGTTGTTAGATTTGCTAACAGGTATCTTCTCATATTCTTTAAAGGCCTTGTAATTACATATCGGAGAAGGTTATTCATAGTTTTGAATTCACCTGCTTTTACACCCCATCATCAACCCTCTTCCCCCCATCAAGAAGAATTACCTTTTTTGAATAATCTTTAATCAATTCCATATCCTTTGTAGCAAATAGAATGGTTGTCCCCTTTTGATTAAGATCGTTAAAAATCTTTATTACATGATCAGTCATCTGGCGATCCAGAACTCCTGTAGGTTCATCTGCCAGAATCAATGACGGATTTTTTACCAATGCCCGAGCAATAGCAACGAGTTGTTGTTCACCTGCTGATAGATAATGGACGGATTCCTTCTCTTTCTCCTCGAGCCAAAATAGTCCAATTACCTCAGAAACCTTTTTCCTAATCTCTCTCGGAGAATAGCCAATGACTTCAAGGGCAAAGGCTATATTCTCATTGACCGAACGGTCCTGTAATAGTTTGAGCCCTTGAGGAATAATTCCTATGTTTCGTCTTAATTGATAGATCTTTTTAAAACCCCTATGGGTAATATGAAATCCATTTACAAAAACATCTCCGCTTGTTGGTCTCTCTTCACAGCAAAGGATACGAAGTAGGGTGCTCTTACCTGAACCAGTATAACCTGAAATGAAGATGAATTCTCCTGAAGATATTTCTAAACTGACATCTGATAAGGCTGTGATCCTTTTGGGATAAGTTTTAAAAACATGAGAAATTTGTATCATTTTTTAAAAAATTAACATGAATATCCTCTCTTTTCAAGAAGATAAGAGATTTATGTCATCTAAAATTGAAAAGTGGGCTCTTAATCCCCTTAAAAACCTTCTTGGAAACGAGTCAAAACTCATATTACGGAAAGATCGTCGAAATCACTTCATTCCCCTCTTCCCAGGGATGCTGTGTCGTAATGTCATTCTGAGGCTTTAGCCGAAGAATCTATATTTTATAAGGGTTTGAATTCTATAGATTCCTC
>JBBITW010000162.1:0-7883 GCA_037440525.1 Deltaproteobacteria bacterium | reverse complement strand
CCGAGGGTCAGGGAATTTATACCATTCATGATCTTCCATAACTTCGGGCACGATACATGTCAGGGGGATTATGGGGATAGAGGACTTTCCCCTGATTTTTTTATTCGTCTGGCAGAAGAGGTAACTAATCTTTCAAATGAGATTTGTGAAGGCAGATACCTCATAATTACACATGGAGGTTACCTATCGAACGTGGCAGAATATATCTTCCCGAGGATTTTAGAGATACTCGTAAGGTATTGAGCCTTATTTAAATCCCTTACCAAAGAATTATAACAACCCACTCTCACATCCGAATATTGACAATGATTTCTCAATATGGGATAAAATTTATTGAAATAAGTTTTTTAAATCGAAATATTTTTCAATCTATGGAAAAGAATAAGAATCTTGATGAAGATTATATGGCTATGGCCTTAGAGGAAGCAAGGGAGGCAGAGCTTAAGGGTGAAATTCCTATCGGGGCTGTTTTAGTAAAGGACAATAAGGTTATTGTAAGAGACCACAATAGATGTATTGAGCTTATTGATCCAACAGCCCATGCTGAAATGCTTGTTCTTCGCAGTGCAGGCAAGAAATTGAGAAACTATAGATTGAATGGAACTGTGATGTATGTTACTGCTGAACCATGTCCAATGTGTGCCTCAGCAATGATTCATGCAAGGATCTCGCGATTGGTATTTGGTGCCTGGGAGTGGAAATTTGGGGCTGTGAAATCAAGATTTAGAATATTTCAAGAGAATGGTCTTAACCATAAAGTGGATGTAGACGGGGGTATCCTTGAGAGGGAGTGTGTGGAGGTTTTAAAAGGTTTTTTTAAAAAGAGGAGGGGGCGAAGGGTATTATAAGGAATCGAGACGGGTGTCTTAGCCCTTGCCGTTAGACTTTTAATTGGAGAGGTACCGAAGTGGTTGTAACGGGGCCGACTCGAAATCGGCTGTTCGCTTAACCGCGAACCGTGGGTTCGAATCCCACCCTCTCCGCCAGAAAATTTTGTCGAACAAAATTTTATCTATAACGTTTAACGATTAACTATTTGCATAGAGGATTTCAAAGTGGAAGGAGTCAGGTTTCGTTTTAAAAATTTTAAAGTCTATCAGGATGCCAAAAAGTTCTGTAAATTTTGCCGGTCCATTGTTAAAAAATATATCGAACCCGTAGATAAAGAGTTGGCATCGCAAATAAATAGAGCTCTCCATTCACTTGTCCTGAATATTGCAGAAGGGTCTGCCGATCATTCCAATATTGAATTCGCAAGGTTTTTAGGGATTTCGATTCGTTCGGTCTATGAAACGGTTGCTGGATTTGATTTGGCTTTACTTTAGGAGTTAATCAGTGAAGAAATCAATGATAAGATCGAGACAGATGGTCACGAACTGGTCAAACAGTTAAGCGCATTCAGAAATTCGTTGAAGTCAGATTAGGATTTAATTTGATTGAAAGCTACAAGTTAAAAGTTATTGGTTAAGGGTATTTTGCGAAGCGAAATCACGGAGAGATGCCCGAGCTGGCCGAAGGGGCTCGCCTGCTAAGCGAGTATCCTGCTAATAACAGGATCGAGGGTTCAAATCCCTCTCTCTCCGCCAAAAAATTTATAAGATAAATTTTAAAAAGGAATTTTAGCACTTATTAATAGGAGCGTTAATTAAATGACATCTGCCGCTCTGAACCCCTCACCCTCCCCTCTCCCCACGCAGAGGCTGTGTTGTAATGTCATTCTGAGGTTTTAGCCGAAGAACCTATGTTTTATAAGGGTTTGAATTCTATAGATTCCTCGCTTCGCTCGGAATGACAGAAAAAGGAGACTCGGAATGACAGAAAAAGGAGACTCGGAATGACAAACATGGCATAAACCTCATTGCGACACAGCAACGCATTGGGGAGATGGTTGGGGTGAGGGGGATAATTGTGCAGGGGGAAGCAATCCCAACCAAATTGTTATTCGGATGGGCTCAATTTAGATTTGAATTATTAATAGTTAAAGTTTATAGTATTTCTCGGAGTGAAATTTTTTTTGATAGCCGGGTTCTGCGCAACAAAAGATTACAAACCCCGTCAGGTCCGGAAGGAAGCAGCGGTAGTAATCCTCTTTGTGTGCCGCAGGCAAACCTGGCTATCAAAAATTTTTTCTCCATACCTCCCTTTAAAAAGGGGAGGTATGGAGGGATATCCTCCTTTTTAAGGAGGCTTTTCAAATATTTCACCTCTTTTGGGGAGGCTGTGTTGTAATGTCATTCTGAGGTTTTAGCCGAAGAATCTATGTTTTATAAGGGTTTGAATTCTATAGATTCCTCGCTTCGCTCGGAATGACACCACTCTATTGTCATTTCGAGGCGTTAGCCGAGAAATCTTTCCTAAGATTCCTCGCTTCGCTCGGAATGACAGAAAAGGGAGACTCGGAATGACAAACATGGCATACACCTCATTGCGACACAGTCTCGATGCAGACTCACCGCAGCGATTTTCTCTGATTCCCACTCCTCTGCTTTAATTATTTTCAACTCTGAAAATTCTTTTTTGTTGAAAACCTCTGGTAATAAGTTATATAATTTTTTAAAAAGAAAAAAAGATAAAACGGGGAAGATTTTATGATTGGTTTATTAATCAAGAAAATCATTGGGAGCAAAAACGAAAGGGAACTAAGGAGGATTCGTCCCCTTGTTGAAAAGATAAATTCACTTGAAAAGGATATAATACATTTGAGTGATAATCAACTCCGGTCAAAGACCATTGAATTCAAAGAACGTATACAGAGAGGAGAGCAGCTCGATGATATCCTACCTGAAGCATTTGCAGTGGTTCGTGAAGCGGCCAGAAGGACTCTCGGTGAACGTCACTATGATGTCCAGCTTATCGGGGGGATAGTTCTTCATGAAGGAAAGATTGCGGAGATGGCCACAGGAGAGGGAAAGACACTCGTTGCCACATTGCCTGCCTATTTAAATGCCCTTAAGGGAGAAGGGGTTCATATTGTTACCGTTAATGATTATCTTGCAAAAAGGGATAGTGAGTGGATGGGTGTGATATACAGATTTTTAGGCCTTTCTGTAGGGGTAATCGTTCATGAATTAAACGATACAGAGAGGAAAAAGGCATATAATTGTGACATCACCTATGGGACGAACAATGAATTTGGATTTGACTACCTAAGGGACAATATGAAATTTGATATCAATGACTATGTCCAGAGGGATTTGAATTATGCCATAGTAGATGAGGTGGATAGTATCCTTATTGATGAGGCCAGGACTCCACTTATCATCTCAGGTCCTGCTGAGGAATCAACTGATAAATACTATAAGATCAATAGAATCATTCCTGCCCTCAAACATGGGAGGGATTATCAATTGGATGAGAAGAGCCACACTGCCTTCCTAACAGAGGAAGGAGTCGCACATGTGGAGAAATTACTTCGTATAGAAAATCTCTATGATCCACGAAATATTGAGACTCTTCATCATGTAAACCAGGCCTTAAGAGCGCATACCCTTTTTAAGAAGGATATAGATTATGTTGTCAAGGATGGACAGGTTATCATCGTGGATGAGTTTACAGGAAGGCTTATGCCAGGAAGAAGGTGGAGCGATGGTCTTCATCAGGCAGTTGAGGCAAAGGAAAATGTAAGAATAGAGAATGAAAACCAGACCCTTGCAACCATAACATTTCAGAACTATTTCAGGATGTATAGAAAGCTTGCTGGAATGACTGGAACAGCAGATACAGAGGCTATGGAATTTCGAAAGATTTACAATCTTGATGTGGTTGTCATCCCCACAAATATGCCCTTGATAAGGACAAATCATCCTGATGTGATTTATAAAACAGAGAATGAAAAATTCCGTGCTGTAGTTCGTGAGATTGAGGAGCTTCATAAATCAGGGCGCCCAGTTTTGGTAGGAACTATCTCCATTGAGAAGTCAGAGAGACTCAGTCAGATGTTAAAAAGGAGGGGAATACCTCATAATGTCCTCAATGCAAAACATCATGAGAGGGAAGCCGAGATTATTGCTCAGGCTGGAAGGGTGGGGGCAGTTACCATCTCCACAAATATGGCAGGCAGAGGAACGGATATACTTCTTGGAGGAAATCCAAAATTTTTGGCCAAAACATTTATATCAGATCCATCGGATGAAGAGTCATATAAAAAGGCATATGAGAAGGCATTAGCTATTGTTCAAAAGGAGAAGGAACAGGTTGTGAGGCTGGGTGGACTTCATGTAATAGGGACTGAAAGACACGAGGCACGAAGAATCGATAATCAATTAAGGGGAAGGGCTGGAAGGCAGGGAGATCCTGGTTCTTCACGATTCTATCTTTCCCTTGAGGATGATCTACTGAGGATTTTTGGATCCGAGAGGATAATGGGTATGATGGACCGTCTGGGTATGGAAGAAGATCAACCCATTGAGCACCGCTTCATTACAAAAGGGATAGAGAATGCACAGAAGAGGGTAGAGGCACATAATTTTGAGATAAGGAAGCATCTACTGGAGTATGATAATGTGATGAACAAGCAGAGGGAAGTCATATATTCCCAGAGGAAGGATGTCCTTATGAGTGAAGATCTGGGGCCCACTGTAATGGAGATGATTGAAGAGGAGGCAGAGAGTATTGTAGAGCAGTTTGCTGATGAAAAGATCCATCCCGAAGATTGGGACCTTAAGGGATTACAGGATGCCCTCCGACAGCAATTCCCCTTTCGCTGGCCTCCACTGCCCCAGGTTCAGGATGGATTCAGGCGCGAGGATCTCATAGAGTGGGTTATTGAGGAGGCAAAAAAATATTATCAGGCAAAGAAGGATAATGAATTCGCAGAATTACCTTTTAACATCGAGAAGGAGATAATGCTGAGGTCTATTGATTATCACTGGAAGGATCATCTCCTTGCTATTGATCAGTTGAAAGAGGGAATTGGATTGAGGGGGTATGCACAGAAGGATCCATTGATAGAATATCAGAAAGAGGCATATCAGATGTTCCTTGAGATGTTAGAAAGGATCAGGAGGGATACCATTGAGAAACTCTTTGCCATACATATTGCGAGAGAACATGAGGTAAAGGATATAAGGGTGGAAAGAAGACAGCCATTTATTATGAGCAGGGGGACGGAACCTGGAGGTGGTGAAACTGAGGAAGGAAAAGGTGTGACTGTGAGACGGGAAGGGAAGAAGGTGGGCAGGAATGATCCATGTCCCTGTGGAAGTGGAAAGAAATATAAAAAATGTTGTTTGCCCCGTGAGGAGGCAAGGGCCTAATATTAAAATACAGAGGCAAAAAGAAAGATGAAAAAGGATTTTAGAGTTAAGGGTTTCCTTTTTTCTGGTATCTCAGCAGGGATTAAGAAGAATGAATCTGAGGATTTGGGATTGATTTATTCTGAAGTTCCCTCCCAGGTGGCTGGAGTCTTTACAACAAATAAAGTAAAGGCAGCTCCTCTGGAGCTAAACATGGAAAGGATTAAAAGAGGAGTCTCGCAGGCAGTGATGATTAATAGCGGAAATGCAAATGCCTGTACAGGAAAGAGAGGCCTTCGGGATGCGCGGAAGATATCTTCATTTCTGGCAAAAAATCTGAGGATTGATGATAACCTTGTCCTGCTTTCCTCAACAGGTGTCATTGGTGTTCCACTTCCTGTTGAAAAGATTGAGAGAGGAATACCAGAGCTTATTGAAAGGCTTTCTCCGGATGGCTGGTGGAATACTGTCAGGGCTATAATGACAACAGATACATTTCCCAAAAGCGAGGTAGAGACCTGTAAGATTTATGGCTCAGAGGTAAAGCTATGCGGGATGGCCAAAGGGGCAGGGATGATATGTCCCCATATGGCAACTATGCTCTCCTTTCTTGTGACAGATATCAATATAAGAGCCCCTCTTCTTCAATTGATGCTTTGCCGTGCAGTTGATCAATCCTTTAACAGGATCACTGTGGATGGGGAGATGAGCACAAATGATATGGTATTAATACTGGCTAACGGAAAGGCAGGCAATCCCCCAATCAATCAAAAAGACCGAGGTGCAGAGCTATTTTATTCCATGCTATTAGAGGTGACAAAGGAACTGGCTAAGAGTATTGTGAAGGATGGGGAAGGGGCAACGAAATTGATTGAGATTGTTGTCAGAGGATGCAAGAATAAGAAGGATGCCGAACGGGCTGCCTATGCAATTGCCCATTCTCCTCTGGTCAAGACAGCCTTTTTTGGAGAGGATGCTAATTGGGGAAGGATAATTTCCGCTCTGGGCCATGCTGATATAAGGGTAAATCCAGATCGGATTGACCTCTTCTTTGATAAAGTCCCTGTTGTCAGGAATGGAGTAGGACTTGGAGGCCAGTTTGAAAAGAAGGCAGAGAGTGTGCTAAAGAAAAAGAACTTTAAGGTTGTAGTGGATTTGCATCAGGGAAAAGGGGAATTTTCAATCCTTACAACCGATCTATCTCTCGATTATGTAAAGATCAATGCCTCCTATCGATCATAGCTCTTTCCCTTACGAATCATTTACAGAGGGTTGCCTTTTGACGGAGGGGTTTTAATAAAAAGTCAAGTGCATCAATAATATTAAAAAATAATATATCAGCAATCTTGATTGTTTCTACAGAAGTCCCTTCCTTACCAATCACAGCAATACCAAAGGCAACATCTTTCATTACCTCTCTGTCATCATATCCATTTCCAATGAATAGAGTTTTTTCAGCCCTTAAGACCCTTAGAAGATTCAATTTACCCTCAGTAGATTCGCCTTCCTTGAGGAATATAATCTCTGCCTTAATCTTTTTCAAAACCTTCTCCATGATATCTTTATCCTGGGTGGTGGTTATATAAATTTTTGTCCTTTTAGAGAGTAGATTGATCTTATCCTTTGCCTTTGGGTTTACCCTTCGATCCTGGGCAAGTGTTCCTTCAAAATCTATGATGATATTTTCAATCTCTATTGGTTCAAGTCCAGGTCTTTGAATAATAATCATATGCCTTTTCTCCAGTTCATTCATACTTCTGTGGGTTCACTTCTCGGAGGATGAGCAGTTGAGAGAACGTTGTCTTATGACTTCATAAAGTATTATGCCTCCGGACACAGATACATTGAAAGAAGTGATTGGGCCCTTCATCGGAATTGAGAATAAACGATCACATTTCCTCTTCACAAGAGGTCTTATTCCCTTTCCTTCAGAGCCGATAACTATAGCCAGATCAATATTGAAATCGATATCATTGATCCTCTCTTTTGCATCCCCTTCTGCCCCATAAACCCACAGGCCCTCTTCTTTTAAGTGGTCTATGGTAAAGGAGAGGTTTACCACCCTTACTATTGGCATATGAGCGATAGCTCCTGTGGAGGCCTTCATAGCAGAGGAGGTAATTCCTACAGCCCTGTCCTTTGGAATGATGATTCCATGAACTCCGAATCCTGAGGCTGTTCGAATAAGAGAGCCAAAATTTTGTGGATCCTGAATTCCATCAAGGATTAGAAACAGAGCCTTTTCTTTACTCTCCCTCCATCGATGAAGAATTTCTTCCGGACTGGAATAGCCAATTTCCCTGACGATTCCTACTATATTTTGGTGAGAGCGGACCTTTACAATCCTTTCAATGGTTTCTCTATCCGTAAATGTTACAGGAATTCCCCTTTCCCCTGAAATTTCGATTATGGATTTAATGGCCTGTGATTGATTTTGCTTCCCGATCAATATCTTCTGGAATTGTATATAGGGTGACTTAAGAGCTTCAATCAATGGATGAATACCATATATTATCTCTGACATATTAAATTTTGTTCTTCTCCAATTTAATTGCTATAAAGGATTCTCCGACAGAATCGGATCCGCCTCTGGAGGAAAGGATTTTAGGATTCAAGGGTTAAAGTGTTTATTTTATTCCGATAGAACCG
>JBBITW010000161.1:0-7913 GCA_037440525.1 Deltaproteobacteria bacterium | reverse complement strand
AATGAGCTGCCCGAATATTATACTTCCTAACTGCCACACACCTATTATAAGAATAGGAATAAAAAATATTCCGAGTTGAATAAATATGAGTCTTTTAATTCTAATTTTCATCTTGTCCTTCTACCATAAAACCAGGCCTCTATCCGCATAAGAAGGCCATTGATTAAAATGGCTATTAGGACTATCAATAGCATTGAGGCATACATATTCTCTGTATCAAATGAAGAGTAACTAAATGCTACGAGATGGCCAAGGCCCTTTGTTGATATAATAAATTCAGAAGCAATAACCCCTATAAGTGAATAAATGAATCCCAGTTTTAATCCGGTAAAGATATGGGGGGTAGCCGCTGGCAGATAAATCCAAAGAAAAATCTTTAAAGGTGAAAGTCTTAATCCTTTGCCAACCTTTGGATAGATCTCCTTATCCACGTTTTCAAAACCTGTGGTTGTGTTGATGATAATCGCAACTATCGAAAATAGCCATCCCATCAAAACAATAGGAAGTATCCCAATCCCAAATATAGCCACAAAAAGAGGATAGAGGGCAAAAATTGGAATGGCATAATAGGATATCAGGTATGGGTTTAGAATCTGTGCTAAAGATTTAAATCTCCAGAGAAGGATACCGATGGGAAAACCTAAAACTACAGCAAAGGAGAAGCTCAAAAGAATCTCACAAAAGGTCATGAGGAAGTTTGAAGCGACTGAAGAATCCTTAAGGAATCGGGCAGGTATCTCCCCTGTAATAAAAAACTTCCAAAGCCTAAGAAACATCTCCGAGATGGGGATTAGAGTTGATCTGCTTAATATTCCTGCCCTGGCAATAAACTCCAGGCAAATCCAAATCCCAAGAAGGATAGACCATCTCGCTATTTTAACTCTTCTTCCTCTATTCATGTATATTGTTTCCCCAATTCCAATCACTGAATCTTTATTTTCATCCCTCTTGTTGCCTCTTCCTTTAACTCTTTCCAGATCTCTCCTGTAATCTCACCAAATCTTTCTGTTGAAATAGTAAAGGAACTCCTTGGTCTTGGTATATCCACATTGATCATCCTTTTAAATGTTCCGGGGCGTCCTGACATTATAAAAATCCTATCTGAAAGCATAACCGCCTCACTTATGCTGTGGGTAATAAAGAGGATTGTTGCTCCGATCTTTTCCCAGATTTGAAGAAGCTCCTCACCAAGTATCACCCTTGTCTGTTCATCCAGTGCTCCAAATGGTTCATCCATAAGAATGATCTCAGGATCCATAACTAAAGTCCTCGCGATAGCTACTCGCTGTCTCATACCACCTGAGAGCTCACCTGGATAATGATTCTCAAATCCTGAAAGACCCACAAGCTCAATCATATATTTTGCCCTCGAACGTCTCTCCCCCTTATTGACTCCACACATCCTTAGCCCGAACTCAACATTTTCGATTGTTGTCAACCATGGAAAAGCAGAGTCTTCCTGAAAAACCATACCTATCGCAGGATGTGGTCCCTTTATCCTCTCACCCTTTATAACTACGTCGCCTGAAGTGCTTTCTACCAGACGACGTATAATTCCAAAAAGAGTACTTTTGCCACAACCACTTGGACCTACAATGGAGATAAATTCTCCCTTATTAACAGTCATATTTATATTCTTCAGCGCTTCCACCTTGGAAAGGCCAACCTCATCCAGTGTATAAACCTTTTCTAAATTTTTAACTTCCAATACAATCATATTTGAAATTTTCTACCTCGAATAAAATTATTTTAATGCAAATAGGGGCACATTACAATGTGCCCCTACGATTTTACTAAGAAAAAGGATTTAAACTGCTACCTATTCAAATTAAGAATTCCATTTCAAAATTTTATCCTCTTTGACTCCTCGATATAACTTTGATCAATAATTTGAGACCAGGGAATTCTCGTATCAGGTGAAATAGAACCGACAATCTTCATGCCCTTTTCAACCATTTCCAGCCCTTTTAGGATGAATCGATTATCAGAATAATATTTACCATCAAGTATCCCCTCATTTTTAAGGGTCTTAAGCGCAATTTCCATATTTGGTATGCTATCACTTGTCTTCATTAAGATTTTTGCAGCCTCCTCTGGATTCTCCATAATGAACTTAACCCCTCTTGCTCGAGCACGAAGAAATGACCGCATCACATCAGGATGTGATTTAAGGAACGACTCCCGGGCCATCCAAAAAGTCTGGAAATAATCAGGCACAAACTCAGTTGCATAAAATAATACTCTAAACTTCGAGCCCTTTGTTGTCATTGTTGGCTCTGAACAGAAGGCTGCATCTATCTCCCCCTTCTCTAAAAGGGTTAAACCAGGTCCCATCCCTCCTGCAGCAATCCTCTTTACATCGTTTGGCTCAATTCCAGGGGCAGCCTCGAGACACATTGCTGCAACAGCTTCAGAGACTGATCCAGGATTTGTAAAACTCATAGTCTTACCCTTTAGATCCTGGATCTTCCTGATATTGGAATCAGGTCTTACCATCCATACAATCGAACCCGGTGATTTAGCACCACCTGCAACGAGTTTAAAAGGCTCCTTATTCTTTACAATAGCCATTGTAGCGGAATCAGCAGAGCATTCTCCAAAAGGAAGTCCTCCATCTATAATATTTCTTACTGTAGATGCACCACCCTTTGAGGTAAATATCTTTCCCACTTTAACTCCTTCTTCCTCAAAAAAACCTTTTTCCTTAGCCACTGCACATGGAAGGTAAAAAGGTTGAACCCCAGCCCACGTAATTGTTATGTCACCTACATTATAAAGTTCTTTGCCAAAAAGAAGATTATTCCCAAAAAGAAAATTTGTGCCAAGAATTACTATTCCTATAACTATTACTTTTAAAAATTCCCTACGACCAATTCCCATAATTAATCACCCTCCTTTCTGTAAATGTATTTTTTTTCGTAACCTTTCCAAACATCAAGTCCCATGGCTTCAAAAAATTTCTGAGGACCTACAATGTTTTTCATATCCCAGGATATCCCCTCCTCCTTTAGTCTCCTTAATGCAGAACGAATACTCGTTATTACAGCATCCATGGAGATTGATGGGTATATTGCTATCTTATATCCCATCTGCCTGAGTTCTTCACTTTGAAGGGCTGGAGTCTTACTGGCTGGCCCAGCCATATTGATAAGGCATGGGGCATTTACAAGTTTTGGAATTTTTTCCATCTCTTCCACACTCAATGGAGACTCAACAAAAATGACATCAGCCCCTGCCTCTGCGTAGAGATTCGCCCTTCTTATTGCTTCATCAAATCCATGGATAGTCCTTGCATCTGTGCGGGCAATAATTATGAAGTCATTATCCCTCCTGGTATCAACAGCGGCCTTTATCTTCTGAACAAATTCTTCTGCTTCGATAACCTGTTTACCTTCAAGGTGCCCACACCTCTTGGGAAAGACCTGATCTTCAATGTGAATCGCTGAAACCCCTGCCCGCTCATATTCCCTTACAGTCCTAATAACATTTAGGGCATTCCCATAACCTGTGTCTGCATCTGCTATCACAGGAAGGCCTGTGCATTCCACAATGGTCTTAGCATTATGAACCATCTCAGTCATTGTAATAAGGCCCAGATCAGGATGTCCGACCCTTGAAGCAGAAGTCCCTGCCCCTGTCATATAGATTGCCTCAAATCCTGCCTCTGCTATCAACCTCGCAGATATTCCATCGTATGCCCCTGGTGCAATCACCATCTTGTCAGGAATATTTAAATAACCACGTAATATCTTTGCAAGGCTCATCTCTTCTCCGATAAACGATCCCTTACGAACTCAACAAGTCCACCCTTCTCAATGATTTTCTTTATCTCAGGAGGAAATGGTATTACTCTGTAATCTTCCCCTCGAGTTATATTTCTGATTAGTCCTTCGTCAGGATCTACCTCTATTTCGTCTCCTGTGGCAATATGTTCTGAGGCATCTTTACTTTCAAAAATCATAAGCCCAATGTTTATTGCATTTCGGTAAAAGATTCTTGCGAATGATCCTGCAATAATGCACGATATCCTTGCTGACTTTATGGCCAGAGGGGCGACCTCACGTGAGCTACCACAACCAAAATTACTGCCTGCAACAATTATATCCCCCGGTTTTATCTTATTTAAAAAATCTGGATCCAAATCCTCCATACAATGCCTTGCCAGATGATCAGGATCGAAACGTGTCAAATACCTGGCCGGGATGATCACATCCGTATCTATGTTATCTCCATATTTAATCGCCTTTCCCCTTATCATCAATTACTCCTGAAGTTCTCTCGGGTCTGCAATCCTGCCAAGGATAGCCGAAGCCGTAGCTACAGCAGGACTCGAAAGGTATACCTTACTTGTCGGATGACCCATCCTGCCTACAAAATTCCTGTTTGATGTAGATATGGCAACCTCATCAGGTCCCAAAACTCCCATATGTCCGCCCAGGCAAGGACCGCATGTTGAAGGGCCTATAACTGCCCCTGCCTCAATAAAAGTCCTTGCTATACCCTCCTCGATCATCCGGGCAAAGATCTTTGGGGTTCCAGGTATTGCTATAAGCCTGACTGACCTATCTATCTTTCTTCCTTTCAGAAGATGCGAGGCCCTTCTAAAGTCTTCCAGCGAACCATTTGTGCATGAACCAATAAAGGCCTGATCAATCTTTATCCCTTTTAGCTCGCTCACCTTTCTTACATTACTTGGCAGTGATGGCACTGCAACCAAAGGTTCGAGCTCATCTACATTTAACTCAAGAGTTTTATAGTAATTGGCATCACCATCGGATTTAATAATTTCAAAATCAAAAATCCCCAATTCATTTAAATATTCAACCGTAACCTGATCAGGCTCTATAATAGCATTTTTTGCTCCAGTCTCTGCTGCCATATTACATATTGTAATCCTGTCGGATATGGGAAGACTTTTGATCGTATCTCCTGAAAACTCAATCGTCTTGTATCTTGCTCCCTCAATCCCTATCTCCCTTAGAACAAGGAGTATTAGGTCTTTTCCGCAAACAAATTCAGGGAGTTCCCCACGAAATACTATACGAATAGTCTCGGGAACACGAAACCAGTTTTCTCCCAATGCCATGGAGGCTGCAACATCACTGCTCCCAACTCCTACTCCAAATGCACCAACTGCACCAGCAGTTGTTGTATGGGAATCACCACCAACCACAACCTGACCCGGAATGACAAGTCCATTCTCAAGGAGAAGAAGGTGACATATCCCTGACCTCCCAACTTCAAAATAGTTTGAGATATTTTGCTTACGGGCAAATAATCTCATCCTCTTTGATAGTAAGGCAGCCTCTATATCCTTTGCAGGAACAAAATGGTCATTTACCAAAACAATCCTTTCAGGGTCGAATACCCTTGAGGCACCCATCTTTTCAAAGATTTCAATCGTTGGAGCGGTTCCAATATCAACTGAAAGCACAAGATCAATCTTCGCAAAGACAATCTCACCTGGTTTAACTTCATTCCTGTTGGAATGGGAGGCAAGAATCTTCTCCGTAATAGTCATGCCCATAGGAACCCTCTATTATTCATAAATCTTACTGGCAATCTCATTAGCCATCTCTTGGGTTGTTGCATTCCCTCCGATATCAAATGTCCTCACCTTACCCTCTTTTAGTACCTTTGATACTGCTTTATGAATCCTTGACGAAGCCTCCTTCTCTCCCAACCATTCCAACATCATCTTTGCTGCGAGAATAGCACCAATAGGATTTATTTTGTTCAAACCTGCATACTTTGGGGCTGATCCATGGATTGGTTCAAACATGGCAATCCTCTCTCCGATATTTCCACTCGGAGCAAATCCCAGCCCTCCTATCACCCCAGCCGAGACATCTGAAAGGATATCACCCATCTGGTTAGAAACCAGGATCACATCAAACATCTCAGGTTTCATAATCACCTGCATTGCACAGGCATCAATCAACATATCCCTTGCCTCTATATCAGGATATTCCTTGCTTATCTCCTTAAAGAGATTTAGAAAAGGAAGATCTGTATGGATGATCACAGGGGCCTTATGCGCCAGTAAAACAGACCTTCTACCCTCTCTTCTTGCAAGATCAAAGGCATATCTTATAATCCTCTCCATACCCCTCCTTGTGAATAATCTCAGGGATACAAAGGTCTCATTATCAATGGAATATCCTATTCCCTTATAGACATCTTCTGTATTCTCTCTAACAATAATTATATCGACCTTCTTCTGTAGCGCAGGGACCCCTTCAAATGTATAGGCAGGTCTCACATTTGCAAAAAGGTCAAATTTCTGTCTTATGGGAAGTATCACATCGCTGGCAAGCTCTCCTACAGCCCCAAAAAGGACAGCATTTGATTCCCTGATTAACTTGAGACTTTCTTCAGGCAAGGGATTACCATATTTTTTTAAGGCTATATCACCAACGTCTCCTCTGGTTAGTTCGAGTTTGAGGCCTTTATCCACCTTCATCAATGCATTTAAAACAACCAGAGCTCCCTCAATCACCTCTGGACCAACCCCATCCCCTGGAATAACTCCAATCTTATATCTTCTCTCCATAATCAATCCTCTCAAATTTAATTAAAATATTTTCGACCCATCTTCCATTTATCTTTTACTTTTAACATCTTTTACAACCTCTAAAAACTCCTCATCCGTAAGGTTTCTCTTAAGATCATGTGACCGAAGCTTAACCTCCTGAATAACAGAAAGTGCCTCCTCATCACTGAGCTTTATCCCAAGCCTCTTTGACCATACCTCAATATTATCTAATCCACTCTTCTTGCCCATCACAATCCTTGGAGACTCATGGCCCACAAAATCAGGATGAACAGGGAATACAGTTGTAGGATCCTTCTCAAATACATTCTTAAACCAACCCGTAACAATCCCTGATTCTATTGTATATGCCCCATCACCAATAAATGGCCGATTTGGTGGAACCACAACACCTGAAAGCTCCTGCACAAGTTTCGATAATTCGTTGAGTTTTCTATAATTGATCCCTACATCTATTCCGTACATCGTAAGCAGTGCCAGTACAGTCTCCTCCATAGGAGTATTACCGGCACGCTCCCCTATCCCTGTAACCGTTGAATGAATAACCTCAGCCCCTGCCAAAATGGACATAATCGTATTTGCTACACCAAGGCCAAAATCAGAATGAAAATGTATCTCCAAAGGCTTTTTTACTCTTTCTCTAACCTTCTTTGTAAAATAATATGCCCCATGAGGCGAAAGCACACCAAAGGTATCGACAAGTGTAAAGGCATCCATATGACCCTCGCTCGAAACACGTTCAACCAGATCAAGTAGCCAATTCATATCTGTCCTTGTCCCATCGATCGTAAAAAAGACTGTATATAAACCCTGTTCTTTTGCATATGAAGTAGCCTTGATGGATAGATCAATGGCCTTCTCCAGAGGCCACTTATATGCCTGCTCAATCAAATGGGCACTTGCAGGGATCTCTATCACTATCCCCTTTACCCCGCAATCCACTGCCTTCTTAACATCATCCACCATACAACGACAGAAACAGAATATCTCAGGACCAAGGTCCCTCTTCACAATCTCTTTGATCGCAGCCTCATCAGGCGGAGAAACTGCCGGCATACCCGCCTCAATTCGATGAACCCCGACTTCTGCCAGCTTTTCAGCAATACGAATCTTTTCGTCCTTTCTGAAGATGATTCCTGCCTGTTGCTCTCCATCTCGTAGGGTTATATCATGTATTATTACCCTTTCTGGAAGCTTAAAATCCTTAACCACCTCTTCTGCATAGTTCCAGGGACTCACAAACCAATAATCCGTCTTCCATGGTTTTTTCTCCATATTCTTTGTTACTCTTCCTCCTTCATTGAAAATTATTTTAGGCCGAGGACGTTTTGCATGTCGTAGAGGCCATTTGGCTGATTCA
>JBBITW010000160.1:0-7967 GCA_037440525.1 Deltaproteobacteria bacterium | reverse complement strand
GACGAGAGAATTTTATATCCACAAGGGCCTCTATTCTTTTTTATTTTTGGCTAACAATTATTGAACTGCGAATAGGATTTTATAAAATCCTATACAAAATCATTGTCTTTGTCAAACAAAATTTTACGAATTCATATAAAGGCTATGTATCAACAGATTATTCTATCCCCTTGTTATTTAAAGATTTTTTTCTGGGAGATGTTATGTGAATTTCATGGATGCGAAATAAATTATTTGATTTGTAATACTATATTGAATATAATTAAAACCTAAAATTCATTATTCAGGAGCAATGATGGCCATAGATCGAGGTTTACTCAAAGATTTTGAAGCGTTTCTTCTAAACTCGGGAAGTGTGCCCCAGGATAAGGTTAAGTTCTACATTCATTGGGTTTGGAGATTTCTTAAGTCTTGCCATTACCAACTTGACAGTATTAATACAGAAAGCCTCTCCCAATATCTCGATTCCCTCGAGGCCGATGAAAAGATTGCGGACTGGCAAGTCAAACAGGCGACCGATGCAGTCATTCTTTATGTTGAAAAATATCTCAACAAATCATTACAACCAGGCATCCCCAAGGCAAAGGATTCAAGGGAGCAATCCATCGATCAAAAAGTGGTGCTTCACTGGGAACAAACACTAGAAGAGGTAAAAAACTCCCTCCGTCTCCGGCATCTCTCCTTAAGTACAGAAAAAAACCTATCTCGGATGGGTTTCCCGCTTTAAAACATTTTTGAAAGACCGTGATTCGCAATTCCTCGAAGCTAATGATATGAGAAAGTATCTTACCCAGCTTGCCCTTCATGATCGTGTTTCTGCCTCAACCCAGAATCAAGCATTCAATGCCCTTTTGTTCCTGTATCGACGCATTTTACACAAGGACATCAATGATCTGACATCCGTACCCAGGGCAAAGCGGAGTGTAAATTTACTATCGTTTTAAGCAGGGATGCAGTCAAACGCCTGTTATCTCACCTCAAAAGACTTATCTCCTGATGGCTCAGCTGATGTATGGATGTGGGCTTCGCCTTATGGAGTGTCTTCGATTGAGGATAAAAGATATCGATTTTGAAAACAATCTCCTTATGGTTCGTTCGGGTAAAGGAGAGAAAGAGAGGGCATTGATGATACCGGGAAAGATTAAAGAGGAGCTAGCGAAGCATATCGCATCTGCCAAAGAGATTTATAAACAGGATTTGAAGATCGGGTATGGTGAAGTATTCCTCCCTGACGGTTTAGAATAAAATACCCTAACGCACCAAGGGAATTGGGCTGGCAATGGGTATTCCCTGCAGAGAAATTGTCCATTGATCCTCGGAGTGGAAAGGTGATGCGCTGACATATTCATCCCTCGGCTATTCAGCGCGCCGTAAAAGATGCTGTGATAAAATCGGGTCTACCTAAAAAGGCAAGCTGCCATACTCTGCGTCACAGCTTTGCAACACATCTTCTTGAAGCGGGTCATAACATCCGAACGATTCAGGAACTTTTAGGCCACAAGCATGTCAATACGACAATGATCTATACCCACGTGATAAGGAAGAACCCCCCTGAGATCAGAAGTCCATTAGATGGTTTGTAAAAAGACTATTACTTATCGAAAATAAGTGGTTATTAAAATATGTATGACCGGAGGAGTTTTTTTAAAAAAATATTTGCAATTATTTCTGCAACCGGAAGTCTATCTCTTGTCTAAGGATTGTAAAGTTTATAGTTTAGGTCTGATCCCATATATTTAAAATTACTGGAATGGGTTGTTAGCGAAACTATAGTTTTTTGATAAATTCATCTATAGAGATTCTTGCTTGTTTCAATATATGTGATAGTGTTGACCTCTTTATAGGCTTATGTGCTGGAATTATGATCTTTAAAACTTCATTCTCAAGATGTTTTTGTAGTCTAATGTGAGAACCTTTCTGTCTAACTATTACCTACCCATCCCTTTGCAATGCCTTGATAACCTTATCATAATTCAGACTCGGAACTTTACTCATAAGGCCAATTCTACTTCTTCTGCCCGAGCGATTGTTAAGATATCATCTTCGACCGGTTCTAAATAAAGTTCAATTGCCTCTCGAATATTTTTTAATGCCTCTTCTTTTGTATCACCTTCGGAAATACAGCCTGGTAGGGAAGGAACTATGGCAGTATAGCCTCCTTCTTCACTTGGTTCCAAGTATATCTTGATTTTCATATTTTCCTCCAGATTTCTATCGCTAACGATTATTGAATTACAAACTGCAATTTTTTAAAATTCTATACTTAATAATTGGCTTTGTCAAACAAATTTAAAGTGGTTTAGTAATGTTAAAAATGTGTATGCCTGACCCTATGTCAGGGTACTTTTCATAGTAATTCACGTCTAACGACTGAAATCAGCGTGGCGGTTTACCGCATCCGCTGGATTGTTTAAGAAATGAAACCAAATGCGGCAAGGGACGAGCCCTTGCCCTACGTTTGAGATTCGTTTAATTTCTCGTAGGGCAAGCCCTTGTGGCTTGCCGAAACCGAATTAAGATGTCATTTATTTTATGCTCCCACTAATAACACCTCCTCGGATATTAAAGATCAAGAGTAAGTGCATTTGCAACAACAAATAGTTTATGTCATATTTCTTTTCGTGGATTGTAATTCCTGAATAATAAATAGATCATGAAAAATTCTCATTATCCCTTTAGGGAAATTATTCTTACACGCACTTCAATATGTACAGGTTGTCGGGCATGCGAATTAGCATGTGGGCTTCGCCGAACAAAGAAAATGACTCCATATTGCGCATCAATACATATTGAGAAGGATGAAACTCGAGGAGGATTTCATATATTTATTGATGAAGGTTGTGATGTTTGTAAAGATTTAGAAGTTCCAGCATGCATTCAGATATGTAGCCCCAAGGCACTAAGCCTTGGACGAAGACTTATAAAATAAATTGTCAGAAAAAAGTATTATGAAGAAAATGGAATATTCTGGCTGGACAGGTAATCTGCTTCGTGTCAATTTGACTGAAATGAGGTGTAAGATAGAACCTATAGAACCTTACATTTCTTTTTTAGGTGGAAGGGGAATATCTGATTGGATACTATTTAAAGAAAGTCCTACCTATATAAACCCCTTAGACCCAAAGAGTATTATCACTCTCGGAGCAGGGGTTCTAACCGGGACACTTGCCCCAGGAGCATGCAGGCTCAATGTCTCCACAAAGAGTCTCCTGACAGGTGGCATATCTACTGCCAATGTGGGAGGGCACTTTGCAGCAGAATTAAAGTTTGCAGGTTTTGATCAGATCGTGATTGAAGGCAAGGCCACTTGCCCTGTATATCTCTGGATCAAGGATGGAAGGGCAGAGATTCGAGATGCCAAAGAAATATGGGGTAAGAATACATGGGAGACAGAAGAAGCCATAAGGAAAGAACTTGGAGATAATAAGATAAGGGTGGCATGCATAGGACCTGCAGGAGAAAATCTGTGCACTCAGGCCTGTCTCATAGTAGATAAATCAAGGGCTGCAGGATGGGGTGGATGTGGTGCAGTCTTTGGATCCAAAAACTTAAAGGCCATTGCAGTAAGAGGAACAATCCCCCTCAGAATATCAGATCCAGAGGGATTCTGGTCTTATACCCTGAAGTTATTGGAACGAATCTCACGCTCCCGTGCCTCGAGTATTTTACGCCGATATGGTACTCATGGCGCATATGGAGTTGGAGGACCGGATGGAAGAACACCACAGGGTGTAAGAAACCATCAAGATGAATATTGGCCTGCGGAAAAGGGAATGTATCTCCGAGAAATCGTATTTCGTGAGAAATGGGAGATTGGAAGAACTGCCTGCTTTGCCTGTCCAAGCTCATGTTCACACATTTACAAGATTCCAAATAATATATATGGTTCACTCATAATTGAAGGTATTCACACAAATACGATAAGGGGTTTAGGTTCAAACCTCGATATCACTGACGCTGAAGCCATTCTTCTGGGTCAGATGCTGATCAACCAACTTGGCCTAAATACCGATGGCGTTGCCTCGGTTTTGGGTTGGGCCTTTGAGGCTTACGAAAGGGGCATCTTGACCACGAAAGACACCGATGGGCTTGATTTAAGCTGGGGGAATAAAGAGTCCATGCTCATACTTTTAGAGCGTATTGCTTATAGGAGAGGTCTCGGAAACCTTCTGGCTAAGGGTGTCAAAGAGGCAAGCAGGATCACTGGCCATGGAAGTGAAGAGTTTGCAATGCATGTCAAAGGTCAAGAAATGAATGAACAGACAGTTCGTTCTCACAAAGGCTGGGCACTGGGGATATTTACATCGAGCAGGGGTGGCGGGCACCTAAACGGTGCAAGTCTTGTGGAACGTCTGGGTATGGAACCAGAGAGGGCAAAGGCCCTGTTTGGAACTGAAGCTGTTTCGAGACCTGATTCCTATGATGGGAAGGGGAGAGCCACAGCCTGGTTTGAGAGCTTCAAGTCAGTGGTAGATTCCATGGGGATATGTTATTATACTACCCTCTGGATCGATCTGGAACTTATAGGGCTTGAAGATATGGCAATCCTTTTCGAGAAGGCTACTGGTAAAAGGATCAATGTTGAGGAACTACTAACAGTGGGAGAACGAATATATAATATTGAAAAGGCCTTTAATACACTACATGCTGGATTTACTCGCAAGGATGATATAGGCCCAAGTCGTTTCTACGAAACATCCATATCTGCAGGTCCTTTTTCAGGGGCCTCTCTCGATATCGAGGCCTATAATCGTATGCTCGATGAGTATTACCTTGCCCATGGCTGGGATCTCTCTTCTGGCTGGCAGACCGCCCAATGTCTCGAGAGGCTTGGTTTAGAGGAGGTAAAGAATCGTTTAGCTAATGAGGGAAAGTTAATATAAATATTCAATAAGAAAGGAGGAGAGATAAGATGAGAAACATTTCGAGAATCAGTCTAATCTTAATTTTGAGTGTATTGTTATTATACACAAGTGTTAGCTTTGCGGCACCAAAATGGGTTGCTAAATTTGGGCATGATCAACCCGAGAAGAGCCCACATCATGATGGGGCTCTCTATTTCAAGAAGCTGGTAGAAGAAGGGAGTAAAGGAGAGATTGAGGTGAAACTATATCCAAGTCAACTTCTGGGAACAGGACTTCAGATGTCGGAGATGGTTCAGGCTGGAGCACTTGAAATCCTTGCAATTCCAACATCAAACATGCAGGTGCTTCACCCTGCCCTTCAAGTCCTGGACTTACCCTTCATATTCCCTGACCAGAAAATTCTCGATCAGGTTCTGGATGGTGAGATAAGCGATGCCCTTTATAAGCCCCTATTAAATAAACGGGTAGTTGGACTAAACTGGTTTTTCAGTGGGTTGAAACAGTTTACAGCCAACTTTCCCATTCACAGACCGGAGGATTTTAAGGGACGAAAGATCAGGGTAATGCCTGCACCAGTGATTCGAGAACAATTCAAGGCACTGGGAGCCTCACCAGTTCCAATAGATTTCCACGAACTCTATAATGCCTTGCAACAAGGGGTAGTAGATGGACAGGAGAATCCCCTCACCACGATCGTGACAATGAAATTCTACGAAGTCCAGAAGTATATGACCTTGAGTTACCATGCCCTGATCGCCTATGTCTTTGTTGCAAGCAAGAATTTCTACGATTCTCTACCTGAAAAGTACCAGCAACTCCTTCGGGAGTCTGCAAGAAAGGCCGGACCATATCAGAGAAACCTTGTTCGAGAAAGGGAGAAGGGGTTTCTCGAGACAATCAAAAAGGGTGGTGTTACAGTTATAGATTTAAAACCAGAGAATAGAATTGCATTCCAGAAGGCCATGGACCCTGTCTATGACTGGTTTAATAAAAATGTCTCTGATGGAAAACGATATTTTGATATGATTAAAGCACTGGAGAAGCAGAGATAGAGGAGCAAAAAATCTATCACTAATTAGGAGCCAAAGGAGAATATGCGTTTCCTGCGATTGTTAGATAATTTTTCTCAGAGGCTTGAGAGAGGATTCCTCGGAGGAGCAATCATCTTTTCAAGCCTTCTTCTTTTCCTCAATGTGATAATGCGCTACATCTTCCTTTACCCAATCTACTGGGCCGAAGAGCTATCACGCTATCTAATGGTCTGGATGATCTTTGTAGGAGCAAGCCAGGTAACCATTAAGGGAGGACATGTGGCGGTGGACATAGTGCCCCGCCTCCTCCCAAAGAAGATCAATATGGTCTTGGGCCTCTTGGTCAATCTCGTCTGTATTCTCTTTTCTATTGTTCTTGCTTATTTTGCTTATAAGCAGATGATAAGGGTCAAAATCGCAGGGCAGATTTCTCCTGCCATGGAACTACCAATGTGGATTGCATACCTTGCCATACCCTTTGGAACAGTTCTGATGCTTATCCGTTATATCCAGCAGCTTTCTCTCAGGTCACGGAGAAAGGAACTCTATCTACAGGAGACCCTGGATTGAGATGAATTATCCATTTAGACCTCTTTTCCCATTTCTGGAGATAGCATGACAGCATTAGTCTTTACACTTCTTGGTCTTTTTCTGGCCTCAAGTTTACCTATATTTATGGCTCTGGCAATAGTGGCATTTATTATCTTCTCCACCTTCAGTTCAATTCCCCTTGAGATTCTGCCACAAAGGATGTTTGCAGGGGTTGAGGGATTTGCCCTTATGGCCATTCCATTTTTCATTTTTGCTGCAAATATAATGGGAAAGGGAGGGATTACAGCAAGGTTGATCCGGTTTGTCAATACCCTTGTCGGCCACTTTCCAGGAGGACTCGCTATATGTACTGTCTTAACATGTCTGCTATTTGGAGCAATTACTGGATCAAGCGCCTCAACAGTTATAGCTGTTGGGGGAATCCTCTACCCTGCCCTTATCAATTCTGGTTATGATACAAAATTCTCCTTGGGGGTTGTCACCTGCTCAGCCCTCTTGGGAATGATTATCCCTCCAAGCAATGCAATGATCATATATGGATCAGTCTCAAAGGTCTCCGTAGGTGCCCTTTTCATGGCAGGATTTGGAGCAGGTATTGTATTTGCATTAAATTATGCTATCTATTGTTATCTATACGCTAAGAAAAAAGGGATTCCACTCAAACCAAGGGCGACATTGAAAGAGGTAATAAAGGCTGGTAGAGAGGCTCTATGGGGCCTTGGTATTCCATTTATCATCCTCGGAGGAATATATTCGGGAGTTTTCACGCCCACAGAATCAGCAGCAGTAGCAGTAGCCTACGCCATGTTTGTCACATGCTTTATATACCGAGAGCTCTCACTAAAGGATATATGGCTTATTGGAATAGATTCCTCTATTTCAACAGCAAGAGTTCTAATTATGGTTGCGGCTGCCACACTATTCTCATGGCTTCTTACTGTACAGGGTATCACAGCAAGTATTGTTGAGCCGGTGGTTGCTATGAAACCTCCATACTGGGCTGTCATGGCATTTGCAAATTTGAGTATGCTCATTGCAGGGATGTTTGTTGATGTCTTCTCCAATATCCTGATCCTTACACCACTTCTCCTGAGATTGATGGACCCAGTGGGTGTAAGTGAACTCCATTTTGGTATTGTAGCAACGGTCAATTCCGATATGGGTAATGTTACCCCTCCTTTCGGTCTTAACCTTTTTGTAGCAAGTGGCGCCTTTAATAAGAGTTACCTCGAAGTTGTTCGTGCTGTCATTCCATGGATTTTCATTGCTATTATAAGCCTGATGATAATTACCTATATACCTGATATTTCTCTTTGGCTCCCAAAACAACTCTATCCCGGAATCAAATAATTTTTTGTATATAAAGATAATGATAAAAATGTGAAACGTGTAGATATGGTAACCCATCACTTAAATAAGGATAAGTTAAAAGATCTGGCAGGAATATCCTCGAAAATCTTATCAAGCGGACGATTTAAATTTTTAGTTCTTCTCCAATATAGTTATTAAAAAGGATTCT
>JBBITW010000159.1:0-7971 GCA_037440525.1 Deltaproteobacteria bacterium | reverse complement strand
ACCTTTTCAAAAATTGGGGCACCGAACTTGGGTGACCTCTTGACAATCCATTCCTTTACAGAAGGCCCGCTTCGTACCTCACTGAACCTCTGGATATCTTTTTCTGAGAGGTTAATTATCTTCATTCCGTGTTTTTCCGTTGCCTCCTTAAGGCGGGTCTTATCCATATTATTATAGTACTTGTTGGAGTCGACTTCTGTTGCAATTGAAATCTCTTTGATCAGGCTCTGGAGGTTTGCAGGGATTGAATTCCATTTTTCTCCACTTATAAAGACGCCTCCAAATGGAGAGGCAATCGGTGGGAAAAGGATATTTTTAATAAGCTCATACTATTTAATTTCAATCAAGGAGATGGTATTTCTTAAAGCCCCGTCCACAATCCCTCTCTGGAGGCCTTCATAGGTTTCCGCGCTTGCAATCTTGACAACAGAAACTCCTAATTCTCCCAATACCACATCAGCAATTCCACCAATACTTCTGAGTTTTAATCCTTTAATATCATCCAGTTTAGCAACAGGTTTATTGGTCATAATGTAGAATGGCATTCCTATCCATGTCCCCCCAAGAAATAGAACCTTTCCTCTTTCAAGATAGGCCTGATTGATCAAATCCAGTACTCCACTTTCCCTTATTATTTTAACTTCAGAATTATGTTTAGCCATTGTTATCATACCACCCTCAGGGACAATCCCTGCCCAATAATTGGGGTCTCCATGGATCATATCCACAGTTCCTGTTCCTGCGGCCTTTAACTGATCGAATACAGGAACTACCTCAGGACCACCAAGAAGTTTAATCTCTATCTCTCCTTTGGCCTTTTCATTGATCCTTTTAATGAGCTCTTTATAATAATCATTTCCCACATGGTGGATAGGCCAGCATGATACTGCCTTGATAAGGACCTTTGGTGCGGCATTTACCATATCAATAAACCCCATTAAAAAGAATCCAAATACAAAGATTGTTGATAAGATAATGATTTTTTTCATATATTCCTCCTTTCCTTTTACTTATTATTTCTTTCCTAAAATGAATTTTTCACGTGCAACCACTGCCGCTCCAACTGCGCCAATGATCTGTGGATCAGAAGGGATTTTTGGAGATATACCGAGTCTCTTTGTAACCATATTTACGACACCTATGTTTTTTGAGACCCCACCTGACATTACAAGATCCTCTTTTAGAGAGAGCATCTCAAGCATCTTTTCACATTGAACTGCAATTATATGATTGATTCCTGCAAGTATATTTGCCTTTGAAACACCTTTTCTAAGCATTGCGAGGGCTTCAGATTTTGCAAAAACAGCACATATGGTTGAGAATGTGATCTGTTTATCAGCAGAAAGGGAAAGCTCTCCAGCTTCTTCAATAGATATTTCCAAAAGATCTGCCATAGTCTCGAGAAATCTACCATTACCAGAGGCACATTTATCATTCATCACAAATCCTGTAAGTTTCCCTTTTTCATCAATATTGATGGCCTTACAATCCTGTCCTCCAAGGTCAAGGATCGTACGGGCAGATGGGAAAAAATAGAATGCACCCTTTGCATGAGCAAGTATATCACTAATGTGGCTATTTGCAAAAGGGACAACAACCCGACCATACCCTGTTGCTACTATCGATGCAAAATCTTTAAGTTTAAGTCCTGTATCGGAAAGCGCATGCTCCATTATCATCTCAGAAGTCCTCGCAGCTCCAAGGCCTGTTTCTCCAACATATTGTTCTATCAATTGGTTGTCCTCGAGAATTACAATTTTAGATTTTCTTGAACCAAGGTCAATCCCAGCAAAATACATATCTTCCTCTCATCTTTTGACTATATTTTCATTTGCAATCAACGCAGCCCCGAATGCTGAAACAATCTGGGGGTCATCTGGAATTCGTGGGGTACAATTGATTCTTTCGGAGAGAAATTTAACAAAACCCGGGTTCTTTGCAACCCCACCTGTCAGTACTACCTCTTCAGTGATACCGAGACGTTTTGCGAGGCCTGCTACCCTCTCCGCGATTGATAGATGAATCCCAGCAGAAAGGGCCTCTGCCGATATATCAGGGTTTTCGTGGCAATGTGAGATTACCTCTTGTTCAGCAAACATAACACACATTGAGCTTATCTCAAATTGGACATCTCCATTTAAAGCCCATCTTCCCATCTCTTCAAGGGATGTTCCAAGGAGTTTTGCCATGGCCTCAAAAAATATTCCTGTTCCAGCTGCACATTTATCATTGCTCTGTGTGTCCTCAATCTCTCCTGAATCACTGAGCTTCACAACATTACATGTTTCTCCTCCCATGTCAATAATGGTTCTCGCCCTGGGGAATAGTTTCGAAACCCCTTTGGCCAAACAGTATGGAATGGTGCGATAAAGATTAGAGAAGGAGATGCTTTTCCCCATGACACCTGTTGTTGAGATGAATTTGATAATGGAAGGATCCTGACCAATCTCATGGATTGATTGATCGAGGATCTTTTTTGCAATGGAATTTGCTTCTTCAGAGCTATTAAGAACCTTTTTTGAGAGGATCTTTTCATCCTCCATGATCACCAATTTAATGCTTCGATGTCCAACATCGATTCCTGCAACCGCCATCTCGTCACCTTCCTCTCAGGATAAGGTTTTTTGCCTTTTTCGTTTTTCTTTATAGGAGTCCATGATTTCCATAAATGTCTCGATTCTTTCCTGCATCTCCTCCTGTGATGTGTAATTCGGATCTGCAACATCCATATCAAGGGTTAGTGTGGGGATTCCTGCTGTTTCGAGGAGCGCATCCTTTACTGATCTGATTAAAACAGGACTTGTATGACATGTTACATTGGCATAAAAGATTGCTCCATCGGCTTTATATTCCCTTGCAAGGCGAATGCTATCTGGAATAAGGCAATCATTTGCAGGACAGATAAGTTGAGCAACCATTGGCCGATTGTAATACTTAATTGCAAGACTCTCGAGGGGATGATCAGGATCAAGTTTGATATTCGGAGGCCAGTAAGCCATGTGAGGCTCTCCTACAGAAAAGATTCCGTGTTCTTCTTCCATCCAGTCAAGAAGTTTGTGAGCAAAATTCGGTGGCATGAGAATAGAAAGGATTCTATAACGTTCAGGTGTATCAATTGGTCCTTTTTTATGATCTACATTCTCCTTTATCTCATCCCTCACACATTTAAAGAAATTTAGTGCTTCAAGGGTTCCCGGCGTAAACATATCAACGCTATACTGCTGGGTAAAACCTCTGTGCCTGACTGGAGAAGGGACAGCCTTTCTAAGTTCCATGATCTCGAGGTTAATCTCGGCAATCTGCCTTTCTATGTCAACGATCTCCCGAAATTTCTCCCAGTCGAATCTCTTCCCAGTAAAATCTTCTAAGAATCTGATCAATTCCTTTAAATTTCCTATATAATATTCAAAATCAACATCCCTTTTCCCACCATAACTCATATCCAGATAATAGATTGGAACGCCATATGATCGGGCAAGCCCAATAGCACTTGATGCCGCATTGGTACATCCAATCTGGACGGAGATGCAGAGGTCCGGCTTTGGAGCCTTTTTAAGGAGGGCACCTCCAACAACAGGCCTATGGCCCTGGCAGACCTCCCAGGGATAGCCAAATCTTGATGCTGCGTCCATATATTCGCCCTGTTTCTTTGTAAGCTGGGCAATTGCACCTACCAAAAAAGAGGCATGGGCTGGGACGACATCAAAGGTGTAAAGGATTTCAACCGGTGCAAAGGCTGAGTGAAGGACGAAGAGCTTTCCATTCTGTTTCGCATCTCTGATTGCCTTATAATAATTGATCTGATGTTCATAGAATAGTTCAGCACTTTTTGTAGTTGGTTTCTTTCTTCGATGGGCAAGAATGGATTCGAGGGAAGAAATCATCGCATTAAAATCTTCGAGGTTGATTTCCATATCCTTTATTTTAGTCTTCATATACGTTCCTCCTAAAACAATTCTCCTAACCTCATCTCCAGCATTTCAAGAAAGGCTTGAATGCGAACCTTGAGCTGGCCTGTACCTCCTGCACCATATAAGATTTCAAGTTGTAATACTGGGATTCCTGCATCCTCAAGTGCCTTCCTAAGCCACGGCCTTTCCCATGCTGTAGGTGTACAGTAACGAACCATTTCCTGTATGACACCGTGAACATGGTATTCTTTTGCAAGATCGACTACCTTCTCAAAACGCTCCTCCCCAGGAGTCATCCTTGCACATGGAAAACGTGTCAGGTATCGCTTGGCAAGTGCCTCCAGAGGAGATATCTCCTCAGATACTTCATCCCACCAGTAACGAATACCTGTACAGAGGTCATCTATAACAACAGAGCATCCCTGGTCTTCTATAAATTTTATATAATTATAATTGTTGAGCACGCTACCTGATATCATCAGCCTGAGTCTAAAATTATTTTCTCGATGAGAACTTTTTACCTCCTTAATGATCGATTCTACCATGGGATTAAATCTTTCCTTTGGAAGCTTTTCACATGCATTCATTATCTGTGAAATTTCAGCGCCCATGATCTTTGGTGAATCCTCTTTCCTTAATTCATTAAGTCTCCTTAAGTTCTTCCTCGTTCTATTAAAAAGGTTAATTGAATTCTTGATTTTCTCCTCAGAAATTTGAACATTGAAATGGTCTTCGAGACTTTTCTTGAAATCCCTTAGCTCTCGTTCATAAAATTTTTGCGCCTGGGGTAATTTAGTATGGGGAACAGAAATTATATAGCGGTAAGGAGTAGGGATGTAACGGTCCCAGACATCAAACAACCTTCGGGCATGATCACAATTGGAGGCTGCTACAAAACCATCAAGAAAATCATACCTCTTTTCATGAGCCAGTTGAAAACAGGTTCGAACAAATGAACATGTGGTTGTATAGAGATAGGCATTTGCATCATCAAGGGGAAGTTCCTGGGCTATTCCCGTGACCCGAACAGGAAGTAATCCAGCGGCATGGATCAATTCTTCTGGGACATAGTCACAGAGCCATCCAACGACTTTACCACCATTGGCCTTCCACTGCTTGATTTCTTCTATTTCAGGGATATCGTGATTTATCCTTTCAATCGGTTTGAATGTTTCAAGCATTTTATTTTGGCTCCCCATTTAAAATAACCCCTTTCCTAAAAATTTAATATCAGACATGAGACCTCTGAAAAGTATTTAAAACGGGTCTTATAGACTGGGGAGGTGGGATGATGTCCGCATTCGAAGGTTTTGGTACCCTACCTCCCCAGTCTTCCAACCACTTTTTTAGAAGTCTCGACATTTTCAGTTGACAAAATAAGGGAGAAAGATTCTTTTTAAAAGATTATAAATAATATGTTTAAATGTATAATTTTTTATAAAATCGAGATTTATTTGTCAAGAAGAAAATTTTCACAAACTTTTTATAAAAAAATAAATCTTCTGATCCTTTTCAAAAAATTTTTATTTCAATTCATTTCAAACGACTGAAAGGAGTCTGCCTACCAAAAGCAAAGCCTTTAAATCTCACCTAAATTGAACTATTATCAATTGTCATTCCGAGCGGAGCGAGGAATCTATGAGATTGCCACATCGCTTCGCACAAAGACTTTGTCAGATTGCCACGCCTGCCTGCCACAGGGCAGGCAATGACAAATTATTTATTGCTTTTTTATTATTAATTTACTCATCTAACATCTGAGGTCATTCGTATTGAAAAATCAAAGAGGTTTTTATGAGACCCCTGAAAAAGTATTTAAACCGAATCTTATAGACTGGGGAGGTGGGGTGGAAAAGTCTTCGAGCGGATACCGACAATAGTTTAGCAATAATGATTAATACCCTGAAAATGCTTGATTTTCTTTGAAGTGATTGTGAGCAATTTAACTTCTCTATGTTCGCATTCGAAGGGTTTGGAACCCTACCTCCCCAGTCATTTCAGGACTTTTTCAGAGCTCTCTTTATTTGATCTTGACAAAAATATCAAATATGGGTTGAATTAAAGGAGAGAAAATATTTAAATCCAAAGAGTCCAAGGAGGAAATGAGAAATGGCCATTAATATGAAAGGGAAATCATTGACCAGTATTAAGGATCTTACAAAGGAAGAGATTGAACAGATTCTAAAAACCTCTGAACTGTTGAAACTACAGTTGCTTCGAGGAGAGGAACATCATTTGCTTAAAGGAAAGACACTTGCAATGATATTTGAAAAACCCTCGACGAGGACACGTGTCTCCTTCGAAGTAGGAATCTGGCAACTTGGAGGTTATGCTCTATATCTGAGTTCAAATGACCTCCAGTTGGGTAGAGGAGAGACAATTGCAGACACAGCTCGAACTCTTTCCCGTTATGTAGATGGTATTATGGCAAGGGTATTTTCACATAAAACCATAGTGGAACTTGTAAGGTATTCGAGGGTGCCGGTCATAAACGGACTTTCAGATTTTACCCATCCATGTCAGGGACTTTCAGACCTTTTTACCATTTATGAGAAGAAGGGGAAACTCTCAGAATTAAAAGTTGCTTATGTAGGGGATGGCAATAATGTGGCACATTCTCTCATCTATGGATCTGTTAAGATGGGTATCAATATTTTCGTTGCTACTCCTAAAGGGTATGAGCCTCACCAAGAAGTTATTTCTTTTGCAAAGAAAGAGGCAAAAAGGAATGGATCTGAGTTTTTTATTACGAACAATCCAAAAGAGGTGGTCAAAGGAGCTGATGTCGTCTATACAGATGTTTGGGCAAGCATGGGGCAGGAGAAGGAACGTGAGGAACGGGTTAAGATATTTAAGCCTTTTCAGGTAAATAATGAATTAATAGCAGAAGCAAAAGAAGATTTTATCTTTATGCACTGCCTCCCTGCTCACAGAGGAGAGGAAGTAACTGATGAGGTGGCTGATTCGCAAAATAGTGTAATTTTTGACCAGGCTGAAAACAGGCTTCACACACAGAAGGCCATCATGGCATTGATCATGTAAGAGAGGAGGGATAATGCATGGGGAGTTTAAAAGGAAAGGACATTCTTCACGGAAATCAATTTTCAAAGAGAGAGATTTATGAAATTTTTAAGGTAGCATCAAGTTTTGAAAAGGAGCTAAAGAGGAAGGATTCCCTAAATATACTTAAAGGGAAGATCCTTGCAACACTTTTCTTTGAACCAAGCACCCGCACTCGACTCTCTTTTGAGACGGCTATGCAACGTCTGGGCGGAGGTGTAATAAGCATGGCATCACAGGAGAGTTCTTCAGTGGCAAAGGGTGAAACGGTTGCTGATACTGCAAAGACAGTTTCGCAGTATGCTGATATAATTGTAATCCGCCATCCAAGGATTGGTTCTGCCAAGGAGGCCGCTGATGCGGCAAACGTTCCAGTGATCAATGCAGGAGATGGAGCAGGGCAACATCCAACGCAGGCCCTCCTCGATATTTATACAATCCATAAGGAAATTGGATCCCTTAGAAATCTCACCGTATCAATGGTTGGGGATTTAAAATATGGACGAACAGTCCATGCACTTGTAGAACTATTATCCCTATTTGGAGCAAAACTCTATTTTGTATCACCAAAAATTTTATCCATGCCGGAGGAGATTATCTTAGGTATTAAAAAAAGAGGAATTGAGATAATAGAGACAGAAGATTTAATGGAAGCAGCTCGGTCAAGCAGTCTTATATACATGACAAGGATTCAGAAGGAGAGATTTAGCGACATCTCTGAGTATGAAAAAGTAAAAGGCAGATATATTATCGACCAATCTTTTCTTGAAGGGCTCAAAAAAAAGATTACGATTCTTCATCCTTTACCAAGGGTAGATGAAATTAGCCCCGAGGTGGATGAATATAGTGGATCTGCATATTTTCGACAGGTAAGAAACGGTGTCTTTGTTAGAATGGCACTTCTTGCCCTGATTTTAGGAAAGAGATAATCCAATAAATAGGTAAGAAAAGGGGACAGGCTACTTTTTCCCTCTATTATTTCCTCTCCTTTTTAAAAGGT
>JBBITW010000158.1:0-8097 GCA_037440525.1 Deltaproteobacteria bacterium | reverse complement strand
CTATTTAGAAAGAGAGCGGCATCAAAGGCCAAATGGGAATCGAGAGGAAGAAATTTATGATCAAAAGAGCAGAATTTATGTTATTGGGGTTCTTGGTATGGAGGGAATAGAGTGTGATGAGATTAGGGCTTTAAACTTTTCTATCTTCTCTTCCTGTTCCTTAAGGAGGCAGTGGGCCTCTTCAATTGAAACTGGTTTGAATCGAACAATGTCTCCTGGTTTTAGTTGTGCTAATTTTTGTAAATCGGTTGATATGATTGTAGCGATCTTAGAATAACCTCCTGTTACCATTTCGGTCAGAATGATTATGGGCTTACCATCACCTGGCACTTGAATCGAACCCGGAATTAAACCCTCTGAGATAATTGATTCCTCCATATCAGGACGTCTATCAATTTTTGGCCCTTCAAGTCGAATCCCCATACGGTTACATTTCGGAGTAACCTGATAAGTTGAGGAGTAAAATATTTTTGATCCTTCCTTGGTAAAATGATTATCCTGTGGTCCAGGGATGACATGAAGAACTACTTCCCTTTCCACGATAGGAATAAAATCCTTTGGAAATCTAATACCCAATCTGTCTAAAGGTAGTGGTTTATTTGAAATAAAAAGTATATCATTCTGTTTTAATGCCCTTCCTTCTACTCCACCAAATCCTCCAGAAAGGTAGGTAGATCGGCTTCCCATTATTTTTGGGACACTAAATCCTCCACTCACAGCCATGTATGAACGGCATCCTGCTCTTAATTTTTTAAATGAGATGACGTCCCCCTCAACCAAAATATGTGCCATCCACATTTCCAGAGGTTCTTCATTCAATGTAGGTGAAAGATCTCCACCTGTGATGGCTATGACCACCTCTCTTTTCACCTTCAGAGTTGGGCCAATGACTGTAATCTCAAGACAGGCATCATCTTCGTTGTTTCCCACTAATATGTTCCCTATTCTAAGAGAAAATGTATCGAGGGCACCACACATTGGTACTCCAAATTGACTGAAACCATAACGTCCCATATCCTGAATCGTAGTCAATACCCCAGGATACAATACTTCAAAAGCAGGTTCTCCATTAATCATCTCTTCCAACAGAATTCTCCACGAATCTTGATTATCTAAAATTTTAAAACAAAATCAAAAAACTGAATAATGAAAACCTAAATTGAGCGATTTTTTTAATTAAAGCCTTTCCGCCAAAGGCGGACCCGCTTTGAGCGGACATTTATCAGTCATTGCGTGGCAATCTCATAGATTCCTCGCTCCGCTCGGAATGACAGAAAAAGGAGACTCGGAATGACAAACATGGCATACACCTCATTGGGACACAGTCTGCAAGGGGAGAGGATTAAGGTGAAGGTTTTTCCACCCCACCTCCCCAGTCTATAAGAATACTTTTTAATACTTTTTAAGAGACCTCAGATTTGAGCCTTGACATAGGGATTTATGACTTTATTCAGAATCCCATTGCTCAAACTCTCTTTCACTGATAGGATAAAAACTCACAAGATCTCCCATCTGAATGAGAACAGGTGGATCTTTATCAAGATGAAATAATTTTACAGGGGTTCGACCTAAAATTTGCCATCCACCCGGACTCTCCATTGGATAGATTCCTGTCTGTCTATTAGCAATTGCAACTGAACCCTTAGGGACGGACAGCCTTGGTGTTTTCAGTCGAGGCGTGGTTAGGCCCTCAGGGAGGTCACCCATATAAGGAAATCCAGGCATAAAACCTACCATATAGACGAGATAAGATTTACTGCAGTGGAGTCGAATTACCTCATCAGGAGAGATATGATGATAAGTTGCTACACTAATTAAATCAGGCCCATAATCTCCGCCATAAACTACAGGAATTCTAATAAGTCTTGGCCTGGGGAAATTAATCTTCTTTAGTCCTGCCTCTATTTGTTGTAGCCTTTCTTTTAATTCACCAATAGATATGGCCAAAGGATTGTAGATTATAAGCAGAGCGCAGTATGTAGGGACTATTTCAATAATCCCATCGATATGCTGGGTTTGAATGGTGAGAGCCATCTGTCTGACTTTTTCATTCACCTCGGGGCTGATTTCATCTCCAAATTCAAGAAGTAATCCCCGATCACCCATCAAAAAATATAGAGTTTTTTCATAAAGGCCCATAAAAAGCAATAGACCCAATTCAATAAGAAGAGAGAATGAATCTCAGGCAAAAATATTTAGAATCGTATAGAACCTAAATTTAGTGATTCCGACTTTGGCGGAAAAACTTTTATAAAAATTGCTCAATTTAGGTAGAAATTGAAATTGTCCTCTCCCAGGGTTCACTCTTATTCACCAATCCATCTCTTACACAGAGAGACCGCAGCCATTGCATCAGTTCCATAGGCATCGGCCTTTGTATATTTTCTAATTGTCTCATCTATCTGACCACCACCTATCATTATCTTAACCTTATCTCTTAAGCCAGATTCTTCTATCGCCTCGATAGTCTTCTTCATTGAATCGAAAGCGAGGGTAAGAAAACCACTTAAACCCACGACTTGAGGTTTGACCTCCTTGATAGCCTCGACAAAACGAACTGATGGCACATCTATTCCCAAATCGTGGACTTCGAACCCATTTACATCAAGCATAAAGGTAACAATATTTTTCCCGATATCATGGATATCTCCCTCCACAGTCCCGATAATGACCTTACCTTTGCCCTTCTTCTCATGAACCTCTGCCAATTTGGGTTTTACCATACTGGCTATCTGTTCCAACATCTTTCCAGCCAATATCAATTCAGGTAGAAAATACTCTCCCTGCTCAAAACGCTTTCCAACAAAATCCATTGCCTCTCTGCAGAGGGCTAAAATCTTCATAGGATCTTCATCATTCTCCAGCATCTCCTTTGTCAGTCTTAAGGCCTCCACTTCCTTCATATTTGTGATTGCATCAACCAATGGATGATTCATATTCAAGCATCTCCTTTCAAAAATAATAAGTTAAAAAGATTATATTCAAATCAAATACCCTGTCAAACGAACCATTTCATAGCTATTACATTGACACTCGAGGCCTTCAATAATTCACGAATCTTTTTAACCATATTGACAGCTGATGGATTATCCCCATGGACACAAAGCGTATCTGCTTTTAGTTCGATCTCTGTGCCATCAATGGCCAGAACCTTCCCTTCAGTGGCCATCTTTAATGCCCTTTTGGCCACTATTTCATGATCCTCGATCAAAGCTCCTTTCTCCCTCCTCGAAACCAGAGAACCATCAGGCTTATATGCACGATCAGGAAAGGCTTCAAAGGCTATTCTCAAACCAAAAGACCTTCCAATTTCCAAAAAAGGCTCCCTATTGGTTGTTGCCAAAACTACAAGGATGATCTCTCGATCTATTTTGACAACAGACTCTGCAATAGCCTCCCATATCTTCGGATTAGCGGCTGCCATATTATAAAGGCTTCCATGGGGCTTTACATGCTGAAGCCTTAACCCATGAGAGATTGCAAAGGCCTGTAGAGCCCCTATTTGGTAGGTAACATAATCCTGAATCTCTTCAAGTGTGGCATCAATGTTTCTTCTCCCAAATCCCATAAGATCAGGAAAACCAGGATGGGCTCCCACCTCTACCCCATATTGTTTTGCCAAGGAGACAGTCTTTCTCATCACTCCTGGGTCTCCACCATGGAATCCACAGGCTATGTTTGCTGATGTTATGTGTGGGATTACCTCTTCGTCAAGGCCTAATTTATAGACCCCAAAACTTTCACCTATATCAGAATTTAAGTCGATCCGGATCATTTAATTTTCCTCCCTGCTATTCATTTTTATCACTTTTATAAGCGATCTTCAATCTCTTTTTAAAATTTTCCAGAACCCTTAGAGAGAGATTTCTGAAAAAGTACTTATTACTCAGAGCAATTAAATCTTTATAATTATCCCCCTCACCTCGGTTGCGAGTCGTACCGACCTCCCATCTCCCCAAGGAGGCTATGTCGTAATGTCATTTTATAGATTCCTCGCTTCGCTCGGAATGACAGAAAAAGGAGACTCGGAATGACAAAAATGGCATACACCTCGTTGCGACACAGTCTCAATGCGTGGGGAGAGGGTTAAGGTGAGGGTTTCTTTTAAAAGAATCGCTCAATTTAGGTAAAAATTAATTAACTTAGAAAAGTTTTTCTTTAAAAAGTCCTTTAAATAGATTGCTTACAGTCTTGAATAACTTTTTCAGATCTCTCCCAAGAAAATTCTTGACAAATATTAAATTAAAAGTGATAAATTAATCAATAGAATTATTAAGGAGGTGAAAGAGCCATGGCATGTGGAACGAAGCACCCAAAAACAAAGAAGACAACGAAGAAGACTACATCAAAGAAAAAATAAATGTGATTCATATTAAATCAATTGAGGTTATAACACTTTCTGCTTTTTTCTACCCTTAGATTAGCAATGACTGTTAATAGTTCATTGCATAAGAAGTAAATGAGTATCTTTTTATATTATATATAAATTGAGCGATTCCAGCTTGTCATTGCGAGGCAAATCTGCAATAATCTATTCCACATTGTCATTCCGAGCAAAGCGAGGAATCTATGAGATTGCCACGCAATGACTGATAAATATCTGCTCAAAGCGGATCCGCCTTTGGCGGAAAGGCTTTTAGTAAAAAATCGCTCAATTTAGGTTATATTTAAATGCATGGGTGGGGAAGGCAAAAGGAAGGGGGAAGGCAAAAGGAAGGGGGAAGGATAGTGAGGAAGTTTGAAGGCATTTTATTACTATTAGCAATATTATCTGTCTTATTTTCTGGGTGTGCTGGTGTATCAAAGGATACAAAGGTTAAATGCCCAAAATGTGGTGCTGTTTTTACAGTTGAGGAAGGTATGAATGAAATCACGAAGAAAGGTTATTAATTTCTCACTCCTCAGGAGGTGTTAATCTTCATCTTCTCTTTTTTTGACGAGAAGATTTATACCCCGAATGATAGATTATCATTCTTAATCATTATAATGGTAATTCCACTAAAGGATTATCTCTGTTAAGGATAGCGGAAAATATATCACCACCTAAATATTTTGGGATCAGCCCTGAAAGTTCATGAATGATTTCGTCAGCCCGCTCTCTGCCCACTTCACCCAGCACATCAATGGGAATGAAGATGTTCTTAGTATTTTCTGTGGCTTTATCTTTTTCGCATTGGCGCCATACCCAATTGCGGGTGAGGACATCCTGAGCATCTCTATAGACCAATTCCCCTTTGGGGACAATAATAGTCTCATCCCCACCCATTGGAGTAAAACTTTCCCAGCCCTCCGCAAATTTGAGATAGATATCTCCTTTCAGGGTATCAATATCATGACCTCCCATAGGAACAAGGTATTTTAAAGATACACTATTATAGAGATCAACAAGGGGATTGATTCTTGGAAAGGGGTCTCCTCGAAGAATTCTTCTCGTCATCGATTCAATAGAACTTGGAAATTTACTTCCGGAAATCCCGAGCTTAGAGAAGGCCGTTCTCCAGGGCTTGATTCTCGGGTGATCCTGGGGTTTCTCGGTATTAAAATTCTTCCTCAATTCGGAGATGGTTTGATCTAAAAGCTCGTCAATCTCTTTGGATGGATGTGTATTATCAACTCCTTTAGCAACAACCACCCCTATGGTTAGATCAGGTAGAACATCAAATAACTCCTTCTGGATAGAAAAAAACATAATTTCTCCTTTACTTTATATAGTCTTTAATACTCTAAGAGTTTTTTCTATAAATTTGTTTTTAATTCTTTTATATTTTCCCTAAATTGAGCGATTTTTTACTAAAAGCCTTTCCGCCAAAGGCAGATCCGCTTTGAGCGGATATTTATCAGTCATTGCGTGGTAATCTCATAGATTCCTCGCTTCGCTTGGAATGACAATGTGGAATCGCTCAATTTAGATTTTTATTTTTTTATAAAAATCTACCATGAAAATCCTGGACTGTCAATTTACAATTTTGAGGTCTCTGAGTAATTAACCCTTTCATACCTCCCCTTAAAGAGGCTGTGTCGTAATATCATTCTGAGGCTTTAGCCGAAGAATCTATGTTTTATAAGGGTTTGAATTCTATAGATTCCTCGCTTCGCTCGGAATGACAAAAAAGGAGACTCGGAATAACAAAAAAAGACTCGGAATGACAAAAAAGGAGACTCGGAATGACAAACATGGCATATACCTCATTGCGACACAGCCTCAAAATAAAGGGAGGCAATTAGAAGAATATCTGGTGCTTAAGGTCTTTGATTTAATTTCTGAATTGAAGATTTGAAATCCTATTTCTTGACGTATTAGATTATTTCCTTTATATTGGGCTTTGATGGAGATAAAACCAAAAATCTTAATTGTAGACGATGAAGAAGGAGCCCGCCAATCTCTCGAAATCATACTTGAGGATGAATACGATGTTTTAACTGCAGAGAGTGGTAAGGAGGCTTTAAAAATACTCGAACGAGAACCTGTTGCACTTGTTCTCTTAGATATCCATATGCCTGACATGGATGGCCTGGAGGTGCTCCGAAGAATAAAGGAGCAGGATGAAACAATTGATGTGGTCATGGTCTCCGCCCTTAATCTGGCTCGAAAGGCAGTGGATGCTATAAAATTGGGTGCATATGACTATATTACAAAACCTTTTGAACCAGAAGATATCCTCTCCACAGTAGAGCGAGTTATCAGCAGGCAGAGGCTCAATAGAGAGCTTGATTTTTTGAGAAAAGAGGTGAAGAACCTTCAGGGTTTTGATGAGATTATCAGTCAGAATAAGACGATGCTCGAGATATTTCAGGTCGTCAAGAAAGTGGCTGTTACATCCACAAACGTTTTGATTACAGGTGAAAGCGGGACAGGAAAAGAGCTTATCGCCCGTGCTATCCACAGGCAAGGGAATCGAAAGGATGGCCCTTTTGTGGCCATCAACTGTGCTGCAATTCCTTCTGAGTTGATGGAGAGCGAGATGTTTGGCCACGAGAAGGGTGCATTTACTGGTGCACACACGAGGACTATAGGAAAGTTTGAGTATGCCAGTGGAGGAACGCTTTTTCTTGATGAGGTCTCGATGTTAAGGTCAGATCTTCAGGCAAAACTTCTTCGAGTCCTTCAAGAGAAGGAGATTGAGAGAATCGGTTCAAATAAACCTATAAAGGTTGATGTAAGAGTTATCGCAGCAACGAATACGAACCTCGAACTGGAAGTATCAAGGGGGAAATTTCGACAGGACCTTTATTTCAGATTAAATGTTGTTCCAATCTCGATTCCTCCTCTTCGAGAAAGGAGGGATGATATCCCTCTTTTAATCAAATATTTTCTTGATAAATTCAATAGGGCATTCAATAAGAAGGTCCCTGGATTTTCTAAAAAGGCATTGGATGCACTCGTCCGATATCATTGGCCTGGAAATATTCGGGAACTGGAGAACCTCATTGAAAGAATTGTAGTACTTTCTCAGGGTGAAAGCGAGATCGAATTAAAGGATATACCTCTCGAAATTATCCTTGATTCAGGGCAGGATATTCGCGATTTAGAACATGCACAGATAGGACTCACAAAAATCAAGGATGAGTTTGAAAGACGTATAATCCTAAATACCCTTGAGGCCTGTCAATGGAATCAAAGTGAGACTGCAAAGATACTAAAGATCAACAGAAATACACTTCTACAGAAGGCAAAGCAGTTTGGCATTCAATTTAAAAGATGAGCAAAATAATTGCCTTAATTTTTATTGATTGCCTATTTTCATGTGCAGTTTAGATTTTTTCAATTAAATCAAATAGTTTTCCTCTAATAACCCTACATTTCTAATATCCTCATTCATAAAAATAGGCAATTGCCAGAAATCCAAAGAATTATCTATTTTTTTCCCCCTTTTAAAAAATCTCTTAAAAAACACTAAGTTAAATCCTGTCTTATAAAAACTCCCACCTTCTTTCTCATTGGCACCTGTATTGCTCATATAAATAAACAAATCTTTTTATATAAAATCCATTTTTGAAAGGAGGTGATATGCATGAAGAGGTTAGTGGTTGAATTAATCATTATTGCGGCAACAGTGATGGTCTACGTATTACCTGTTTTAGCAGATGGCGGTGGAT
>JBBITW010000157.1:0-8151 GCA_037440525.1 Deltaproteobacteria bacterium | reverse complement strand
GCGGATCCGCCTTTGGCGGAAAGGCTTTTAGTAAAAAATCGCTCAATTTAGGTAAAACATAGATTCTTCGGCTAAAGCCTCAGAATAACATTACGACACAGTCTCCGTGGGGAGAGGGAAAGGTCGGTACGACTCGCAACCGAGGTGAGGGGTAATTCATACTTTTTTAGAGGCCTCCCAAAGAGAGCTCTGAAAAAGTCATTGAAAGACTGGGGAGGAAGGTTCCAAACCCTTCGAATGCGGACATTGAGAATGTAGATTGCTTACAATCGCTTAAGAGAAAATCAAGCATTTTCAGGGTATTAATCATTGGTGCTAAACTATTAAAGGTATCCGCTCGAAGGCTTTTTCACCTCCCTCCCCAGTCAAAAAATTTGTTTTTAAATACTTTTTTAGAGGCCTCCCAAAAAAGACTTGACAATATTTTTTGAATCTGATAGATTTTAGTAAATCGAGCGCTTGCTCTATTCCCAAAAGGTGATGGTTTATGCTTGAAGATTTCAGGGTTTTAGATTTGACAACGGAAGAAGGACTCCTATGTGGAAAGATACTTGGTGATCTGGGGGCAGATGTCATAAAGATTGAAAGACCCGGAGGAGATTCAGCTCGCCTCAGAGGCCCTTTCTATAAGAATTTACCTGATCCTGAAAAGAGCCTCTTCTGGTTCGCCCTAAATACAAATAAGAGGGGAATAACATTAAACATAGAATCTAAAGATGGTCAGGAGATACTAAAGAGGTTAATAGAGAGGAGTGACTGTTTACTGGAGTCATTTCCAGTGGGGTATATGGAGAGGATTGGACTGGGATATGAAGAGCTTAAGAGAATCAATCCCCGAATCATTATGACATCGATTACACCTTTTGGTCAGAAGGGTCCATATAAGGATTATAAATCCTCAGATATTGTCTCCATGGCAATGGGAGGATTTCTTTATCTCTGTGGCGATCCTGATCGTCCTCCTGTGGGTATAAGCCTTCCCCATTCATATTTCTTTGCTGGAGGTGATGCCGCTTCAGCAACGATGATCGCTTATTATTACAGAGAGAAGACAGGAGAGGGTCAGTGGATTGATGTATCCATTCAACAGAGTGTGGCCATGACCTCTTTCAACTCAGTTCCCTGGTGGGAGCTTGATCAGGTGATCCAAAAACGAATGGGCCCCTTTCGCAAGATTGGCCTTATGGGTGGTCTTGTATTACGTCAGACATGGCCCTGCAAGGATGGCTTTGTAATTTTCATCCTCACAGCAGGTGCATTCGGAGAGAGGACAAACAGGCTCTTGACAGAATGGATGGATGAAGAAGGAATGGCACCAGAGTTTATGAAGAGGATGGACTGGAAGAAGCTTGATGCCACGACAATGACTCCAGAATTCATAAAAGAGTTTGATGAACATGTTCAGAGATTCTTCCTCTCGCATACAATGAAAGAACTTTATGAGGGTGCAGTCCAGAGGGGAATGCAACTCTATCCTGTTTCAAATTGCAGGGCATTGGCAGAAAATCTTCAGCTAAAGGCAAGGGGTTTCTGGCAAGAGGTTGAGCATCCTGAGCTGAGTGCTACTATTACATATCCAGGGACATGGGTAAAGATGACAGAGGCGAGTTGTCATATTCGACGAAGGGCACCCCTTATTGGAGAGCACAATATAGAGATATATAAGGGAGAACTCGGATTATCTGATCGCGAATTAATTATTTTGAAGGAAGCAGGGGTTATATAGATTAGGAAGGTTTGAAATGGGTGAGGATAAAAAGGTAAAAGAAGCCCTCGAAGGGCTTAAGGTTGCAGATTTTGGCTGGGCAATTGCTGCTCCTGTCATATGCTGGTATCTCGCAGGCCATGGAGCAACGGTCATCCGTATCGAATCGAGCACAAGACCTGATGTTTATAGGGTAAGTGCACCCTATAAGGATAGAAAACCTGGATTAAACAGGGCAGGATTTTTTGCCTATCCAAATGTAAACAAATTGAGCATTGCCCTAAATTTAAACATGCCCAAGGGGATTGAGATTGCAAAAAAGATTGTTTCGTGGGCAGATGTTGTTGTGGATAACTTTCGAGTGGGTCCTATGGAAAAGTGGGGTTTGGGTTATGAAGACCTGAAAAGGATAAAGCCAGATATTATTATGTTGAGAACAACAAATCAAGGCCTAACAGGGCCCCATCATACCCATCCAGGATGGGGATGGCAATTAGTGGGGCTCAGTGGAATATCAAATCTCAGCGGATGGCCTGATAGGGAACCACTCTCTTTTGGAATGCCCTATACGGATGTCATTGCCCCGAGATTTGGGGTTGCAGCGCTGATGTCTGCACTTGTATATCGTGACAGAACGGGGAAGGGACAATTGATTGACCTTTCCCAGCTTGAGACTGCCATTCAATTTATCTCACCTTCGATGCTAAATTATTTTGTAAATAATGAAGAGGGTAGAAGGATCGGGAACTCCTCCACTTTTGCATCTCCTCATGGTGTATATCGCTGTAAGGGAGAAGATCGCTGGTGTGCAATCAGTATATTTAATGATGAAGAATGGAAGGCTTTTTGTAATGTTATTGGAAAGCCATCATGGATCGATGATAAAAGATTTTCTCTGCTTTTAAATCGTAAAAAGAATGAGGAAGAACTAAATCGGCTCATTGAGGAGTGGACAGGGGAGCACGAAGCAGAGGAGGTCATGAGCATGCTCCAGAATGCAGGCGTCCCTGCTGGTGTTGTGAAGAATGCAAAGGATATTTTTGAAGATCCTCAGCTCAATTCGAGAGACTATTTCTGGACTATGGAGCATCCAGAGATGGGAGCGTTTGCACATATGGGACAACCATTCAGGTTATCAGAGACTCCTGCGCGGCCCCGTATGCCTGCACCGTGCATTGGTGAACATAATGAGTATATATGCACAAAGATACTCGGTCTATCCGACGAAGAATTTATAGAGCTACTCGAAGAGGGTGTCTTTCAATAATGAATCCCAAAAAGGTGAGGGAAGAATGGTTGAAGAGATAAAGAAATCGATATGCTGGGGATGCTGGATGCAATGTGGTGCCATAGCCTATCTCAGAGAGGGAAAGGTGGTGAGGCTTTCGGGAGACCCTGAATTCTATACAAAGGGTTTCTTCTGTGATAGGGGTTTGAGGTTCGTAGAACATCTCTATCATCCTGATAGGCTTAACTACCCCCTGAAGAGGAAGGGTGAGAGAGGCGAAGGAAGATGGCAGAGGATTTCATGGGATCAGGCAATGGATGAAATCGCTGAAAAACTCAGTAGATTGAAAGATAAATACGGAGCAGAAACACTTGCAACAACATGCGGGACAGGAAGGGGACATCAGGAGACATTCAAGGAGAGATTCCTCCATCTCTTTGGGAGCCCAAACCACGCAAATGCTGGACAGTTCTGTAGAATAGAGACGAGAGAGATTGACTATGCAATATATGGAGCTGATATTGTTGCGATGAAACCAAGAACTGCCATTGATAGAGGTTGTATTGTGATATGGGGGCATAACCCCAAGGAGTCTGTTCCTGTAGAATATCAGGAATATCGAAATATAAAGAGAGAGGGAAAGATAAAGTTTATTGTTATCGATCCCAAAAGAACAGAGGCAGTTGATGAATTTGCGGATATATGGCTTCCAATAAGACCTGCCACTGATTCTGCACTTGCCCTGGGCTGGTTGAACATAATCATAAATGAGGGACTTTATGATAAGGAGTTTGTTGAAAAATGGTGTTATGGATTTGGTGAGTTAAAGGAGAGGGTTAAGGATTATACACCTGAGAGGGTCTCTGAGATCACCTGGATTTCTAAGGATAAGATAATTGAATCTGCAAGGATGTTTGCCAGCGGGAGACCCTATACGAGTATTCCCTGGGGTGTAAAGACTGATATGCAGGGAAGAAATGTTACCTCCATTGTTCACGCAATTGCCATTCTCAGGGCAATTACAGGGAGTATCAATGTGAATGGAGGCTCTCCACTCTCAGGGCCATGCCTTAAGGCAAGGGGTGGATCGGAATTTAACTATATCGATATGCTGAATCCCGAACAGAGATCAAAACAACTTGGTAGGGATAAACATAAGTTCTGGACATTCCCTGGATATGAATTAATATCTGAGGCCATGAGGCCCTACTGGGGAGGTAAGATATGTTCCTCCTATATGCCTGGTTGTCATATCCCTGATGTATGGAGAGCTATTCTTTACTCAGAGCCCTATCCAATAAAGGCCTTGATTGTTGGAGGGAATAATCCACTTATGGCCTTCGCCAATACCAAGCAGACCTATAATGCATTGAAGAGTCCCAATCTTGAGCTCCTTGTTGTAATAGAACACTGGCTTACACCATCGGCCATGCTTGCTGACTATGTCTTTCCTGCAGCAAACTGGCTTGAGATGCCACTTCTTCATTTTGGTACTTATACAGGGGCACAGGATTTTGTCGCTGCGGCGGAAGAGGTTATCCATCCACTTCACGAAAGGAAGGCAGATTACTATTTTTATCAGGGATTGGGGCACAGGCTTGGACAGGGTAATTACTGGCAGAAGAGTCTGGAGAAGGAATGGGAGTGGTGTATCAGACCTTTGCTTGATGAGCTTGGGATGGAGTCGTTCGAGGAGTTTGCGAGGGAGAGACGTTTCTGGTTTCCAACTTTTGAGGAAAGGTATCATGAAAAGGTGAATCCTGAGACAGGAAGACCGAGGGGATTCGGGACACCCACAGGAAAGATTGAATTTTATTCTACAATCCTTGAAAGACTCGGTTATGATCCATTGCCCAATTATGAAGAACCCAAGGAGACATTAATCAGTGACCCGGAATTGGCAAAAGAATATCCACTTATTCTTATCACAGGTTCGAGGTTTAGACCCTTTTATCATTCTGAGCACAGACAGCTTCCTTCGGCTCGCAAACTCCACCCTGAGCCAACATTTGAGATTCATCCTGATACAGCAAATAGTTTGGGTATAAAAGAGGGTGAGTGGGCAATAATTGAAACAAACTGGGGGAAAATAAAACAGAGGGCAAGGTTTTCTGAACGTATTGATCCGAGGATGGTAGATGTTCAGCATAGCTGGTGGTTTCCTGAGGAGGTCGCTGAAGATCCAATTCTCTACAGGGCATTTGAATCAAATGCAAATATGCTTACCACTGATAACGAAGAGTATTGTGATCCTCCAACAGGGGCAATGCGTCTCTCTCCCTATCTATGTAAGGTTTATCCTGCAAAGAGATACTATTAGTTGATTCTGGAGGTATAGTATGAAGCTTAAAGGTAAAGTGGCCATAATAACCGGGGCAAGCCGGGGTCTTGGTAAGGCATTTGCTTTGGATTTTTCCAAAGAAGGGGCAGATGTCGTTGTAGCAGCCCGAACAGAGGTTGAAGGGAAGCTTCCGGGGACAATATATCAGACTGCCGATGAGGTAAGGGCTCAGGGAGGAAGGGCCCTTCCGATAAAGTGTGATGTGACAAATGAAGAGAGTGTAAATGAGATGGTAAAAAAGACCCTTGAAGAGTTTGGTCGGATAGACATACTTGTTAACAACGCAGCCGTTGCCTGGTGGTCTCCAATTACAGAGACACCACTTAAACGCTTTGAACTTGTCCTTAGAGTAAACCTCATAGGAGCCTTTCTCTGTGTGAAAGCAGTTTTGCCGACTATGATAAAACAGCGCAGTGGAAGTATTATTAACATCTCTTCTTATGCTGCCAATAAAAGGGTTAGGGGCTTTTCAGGAATACCATACGGGGTTTCTAAGGCAGGGCTTGAACGTTTTACATGGGGTCTTGCTGCTGAACTCGGTCAGTATAATATTGCTGTAAATGCAATAAAACCTTTGAAGGTGATCGGGACGGAAGGGATAGTTGCACAGGCAGGTCCTGACGCAGACCGCTCAGATTGGCAGAGCCCTGAATTGATGGTTAAAGCCGTGACATTCCTCGCAACACAGGATGCAAGCGGTGTAACAGGTGTTGTGGCAAGTGATGATGAATTTTGCCAGTGGCATGGATTAATCTAAGATTAGAAAGGAGGAAGAAAAATTGCCAATCAGAACTCCCGAACAGTATTATGAAGGACTAAGAGATGGTAGGGTTGTTTACTTTGGAGGGAAGAAAGTAGATGATGTGACAAAAGATCCCATTCTGAGAATAGCATGCGATTGGTGTGCCATGGACTATGTACTCATGCAGAATCCACGCTATCAGCCCCTTTTGACCCGGAGAAATGAGAAGGGAGAGCTCGAAAGCGTCCTATTTTATCCATCAAAGACAAAGGAGGATCTCCTCAGGCGGAGGGAAATCATTCAGGTTGGGAGCAGAATCTGTTATGGAAAATCTCCAAGTGCAAAATTTACAGGTATAGATGCACTAAATGCACTTACTGTTGTCTCACGGCGTATGGATAGGCGATTCGGAACAAATTATACAGAACGGGTTGAGAATTTTCGTAAATATCTCCTTGAGCACGATTGTGCCGTTGCTGCAGGCATGACCGATGTTAAGGGGAATAGAGTCCTCCGACCATCCCAGCAGAAGACCCATAAGGATTATTATGTGCGGATCGTTGATGAGACAAAGGATGGGATTATAGTAAGAGGGGCTAAGGCACATATAAGTCTGGCACCAGCAGTTGATGAAATCATTGTCATACCAACGAGAAATATGCATGAGGAAGACAAGGACTATGCAGTTGCATTTGCGGTTTCCCCCGCAACAAAAGGCATCACTTTAATCCCTGCAAGGCCTGATATCTCAGAGGAGGATGTTGGAAATTTCTTTGACCATCCAATAACAGCAAGTATCTATCTTGCGGATAGCATGGTGATCTTTGATGATGTATTTGTGCCAAATGAGAGGGTCTTCATGAAGAGGGAATGGCCTTTTTCGGCTGATTATGCATATGTCTTTGCTGATTTTCACAGACTTAGTTCTGATGCAATTCAGGCCGTAGAGAATGAGATGCTTCTGGGAATGGGGGCGTTGATGGCTGAATATAATGGCATTGAGAGGGCCCCTGCGATTCGGGAGATGATAACATGGCTTGCGATGTATGCACAGATCACAGAGGCCCTCGGGAGGGCTGCATGTGATTACTGTATAACAGAGCCTGAATCAGGCCTTGTGATCCCAAATCCACTCTATTCAAATATGAGCAAACTCTATGGATCTGATAATTATCATCAGGCAACAAAGTATGTTCAGGATATTGCAGGAGGGATTGTTGCAACCATTCCTTCATCAAAGGATTGGGAAAATCCAGTGACGAGAAGTATGATGGAGAAATATCTTGGTGGAAGGGAAGGAATCCCGACTGAGAACAGGATAAAACTTATAAATTTGATCAGGGATTATGCTTCTTCGTATGAATCTGTTCTAAGGATTCATGCTGAGGGTTCTCTGGCAGCACAGAGGCTTTCAGTTTTTAATCTTGCTGATTTTGAAAAGTGTAAGGCCATGGCCAAAAGGGCAGCAAGGATTAAAGACGATAAGGAGCATCCCCTTTTTAAAGATTTACCGGATTTTCCACCTTTGCGGGATAAGACATAAATTGGTGAAGAGGGTTTGAGACTGTCATAATCAAATTCAACCGTTTAGGGCTATGAGGCCAGTTTAATAATACCTAAATTGAGCGATATTTTGTAAAAGGCCTTTCCGCCCAAGGCGAATCCGCTTCGAGCGGATAATCATCAGTCATTGCGTGGCAATCCGACGAAGTCGTTGCGAGCCCGAAGGGCGTGGCAATCTTATAGATTCCTTGCTTCGCTCGGAATGACAATTTGAAAAATATTGCTTTGGCTTTACTCTGCAATGACTATAGATATTGAGAATCGCTCAATTTAGTAATAATAACTCAGGAGGATAAATATGGCATACAGTGATTTAAGGGAGTGGGTTAAGAGGTTGGAAGACGAGAAAGAGATTGCTCGTGTAAAGACAAAGGTTGATTGGGATTTGGAGATAGGAGGGATTGTTCAGGAGGTATTTGATAGGAAGGGGCCGGCATTACTGTTTGAGGATATAAAGGGTCATGAGAATACATTTTGCAGGAAGCTTTTTACAGCCTCACTTTCAACCTATTCGAGGATTGCATTAGCGCTCGGGTTACCAAGGGATACTCATCCAAAAGAAATTATAAAGG
>JBBITW010000156.1:0-8161 GCA_037440525.1 Deltaproteobacteria bacterium | reverse complement strand
TTACCACATTTACCTACTTAAGTAAAGTGTATAATGTAGCTTTGACCCCAAAATTTGTGATTTTCTTTTAAGCGATTGTTAACAATTGTCATTGCCGCTTGGCCTCCCACGAATAGTGAAAATATTCAGGTTAAGGCAAAGGTTAGGAAGCCGGTTTAGGCAAAGTGAATGGGTGAAGGAAATCTTTTCTACCAGAGGCGAATCCACCTGTGGCAGAAAGACCAATCACCTAACCTATAAACAAAACTGGCTTCTTAGCCTTAACCTTCAAACCAACCACTTTTTAATAGCCCTCTAATTTCTTTATTGACAATATTAAAAAAAACTGTAAAGTTTTCTATTAAGAGCGAAATTTTAGAAATATAAATAAGGAGGAGAAAATGAAGGAGAGAGGATTATTAATAAAGATCGTTATTGTGTTTTTTACGGTTCTATTGTTTAATATGTTATGGGGTATTTCAGTAGATGCCCAACAGACTCCAACAGCAAAAAAGGTGTGGGAACTAAGATTTGCTACGGATGCACCTCTAACCGGGTTTCTTTCCAAGAATTATGCAGTTCCACTGGCAAAGAACATAGAGAAGGCAACCGATAATAGAGTCAAGGTGACCTACTATCCTGCCCAGATGTTGGGTAAGAAAACGGAGCAATATGATATGGTAGTCAATGGCATTGCTGATATGAGCTGGATTTCAGTTGGTGCCAACCCCGGACGATTTCCTCTGACCGAAATGTTTCAGCTACCCCTTCTTGGCTTCTATGATTCCCTTGTTGGTGTCCGAACCAGTATGGCTCTTTATGAGCATTTCAAAGAATTATATGACAAGCAATACTCAGGAGTTAAAATCCTTCATCTCATTGCTGGCACTGGATACCACCTTTACACAACAAAACCTGTCCGTTCTTTGGAAGACCTTAAAGGTATGAAGATAGTGGCCCAGGGGGCCGCTCCCATAGCCGCAACAAGCGCAATGGGTGCTGTTCCAGTACCAATACCTACTCCAGAGATATATTCATCATTGGAGAAAGGGGTTGTAAGCGGCACATGGTCAGGTGGAGGGGCACCAATGGACTTCAGGTTTTATGAAATCGCAAAATACCGAACCGATATTGAGCTTTATGTTTTTGCTTACCATACTGTGATGAATCTCAATACATGGAATAGCTTTCCCAAGGAGATTCAGGATCAGATAATGAGCGTCGCCGGAATAGCTGGTGCAGAGCTATTTGCCAGAGGCTATGCCATGGTAATGGACAATATTAATAGAAACAAATGGAAAGAGGTAGGAGAGGTTATCACCCTTCCCGGAAGGGATATGGCAAAGATCAAAGAACTCTCAAAACCAATACATGATGATTTTCTTTCAAAGCTTGAGGCAAAAGGGCTACAGGCAAGACCTGTATATAATAAGTTGATAAGTTTGATAGAAAAGTATAACGCAGAGAGGGAGAAAGAAATCCGAAAGTAACATCTTATTCCATAATTCAGGGTTTTTCAGAGTCATCTTTAATTGAGAGATTATATCCCGATAAGAAGATCCATTCTTGATCCATTTAAAATTGGGAGAGAAGTAAGGGGTTTTAAGTGGGGATAGGATTTTTTGGAGATGTCCCCTCTAACTATTATCTAAATTGAGCGATTCCAGATTGTCATTGCGAGGCAATCTCTTCCAAATTGTCATTCCGAGCTGAGCGAAAAATCTATGAGATTGCCACACCCTTCAGGCTCGCAACGACTCCGTCGGATTGCCACGCAATGATTGATCCGCCTTTGGCGAAAAGGCTTTTAGTAAAAAATCGCTCAATTTTGGTATTAGAAAAATTAGAAACTCTGTGCGATTTTTAATATGAGATATTTCCGTCAGATCGTTGAGAAAACGAGCCAGACTGTGCATATGGTGGGACAGTATGTCCTCATGCTGATGATGTTACTCACATCTGCTGATGTCTGTGGACGATATTTCTTTAATCGACCTCTGCTTGGTGCTTATGATCTTACTCAACTTATGATGGTTGTAATGGTTTTTTTCTGTATTGCTTATACCCAGGTGAAAAAGGGACACGTGGGTATAACAATTATCGTTGATCGTTTATCAGAAAAGAATCAAGCAGTTATTGAAAGCGTAGGTTATTTCCTTGGACTGGTTTTGTTTTCAATTTTAGCATGGCAAAATATTGTTAAGGCAAACCTTATGAGAATGGGTGGTGCAACAACTGCATCAATCGAAATCCCCACCTACCCATTTTTTCTTGTGATCGCATTTGGAAGTCTTTTGATGTGTCTTGTTTTGCTTTTAGAGTTTAGTGACTCTATTTCCCGGGTGGCAAGAGCCGGTTTACGTTATAAGTTGACTCTCAGTATGGTTCTTATAATCCTCTTGCTGTTGATCCTGTTTTCAATATATGGGAAGCAACTTTCAGGGCAGGGAAACCGGTATCTTGCAGGGGTTATATATATTTGTACTCTCTTAGTATTTTTCTTTTCAGGAATGCCAATAGGTATTGCTATGGGTATGGCTGGGGTATTTGGCGTAATATATCTCATTGGCCCTGAGCGTGCAATCAGTCTCGCAGGAACAATCCCATATTCAGAAGGAGGCTCCTATACCCTGAGCACTGTCCCTCTTTTCGTGCTCATGGGCATATTTGCATTCCATGCGGGGTTAAGCAACGACCTCTTTCATACCGCATATAAATTGTTTGGACGTTTACCAGGAGGGGTAGCAATGGCTGTAACTGCTGCCTGTGCTGGCTTTGGTGCTGTTTGTGGTTCGAGTGCAGCTACTGCAGCTACTATGGGCACAGTGGCTCTGCCTGAAATGAGAAGGTATAATTATTCAGATAAACTTGCCACCGGCGTAATTGCTGCCGCCGGGACAATAGGCAGTATGATACCTCCGAGCATACATTTTATTGTTTACGGGATGCTTACAGAGCAGTCTATTGGAAGACTTTTCGTAGCAGGGATTTTCCCGGGAATACTGGAGGCCCTGCTTTATATTATTACCATCTATATTGTTTGCAGGATCAATCCCCAGATGGGTCCAAAGGGACCGGATACAAGTCTCAAAGAGAAGATAGTTTCCATTACCGGCACATGGCAAACATTGCTACTGTTTTTAGTGGTCATTGGAGGAATCTATATGGGGGTTTTTACACCAACCGAAGCGGCTGGCATAGGGGCGAGTGGTGCATTCATTTTTGCCCTTATTAAAAGACGTTTTACCCGACAGAACCTGCACAGCAGTCTTCTTGAAACTGGAACAATTGCTGCGATGATTATTTTTATTCTCATCGGCACAATGTTTTTCAATTATTTCCTGGCACTGAGTAGATTGCCCATTGATCTGGCTAACTGGGTAAGTGGGCTCGGATTGAATCGCTATGTTATTATGGGATTTATTATATTAGTCTACCTGATATTAGGTTGTTTTATGAGTTCTATGGCAATGATTGTGCTGACTGTTCCTGTATTTTTCCCTCTTATTCTGGCCTTGGGTTTTGACCCCATATGGTTTGGAGTAATGACTGGAGTTCTGGTAGAAGTAGGACAGATAACTCCTCCTTATGGCCTTAATTTATTTATCGTTAAAGGGATAGCCAAAGATGTCCCTATAAGAACAATATATGGAGGAGTCGGGCCATTTGTTCTGGCTGATTTATTTCGAATAATCTTGGTTCTTTTCTTTCCCCAGATAGCGCTATACTTACCGACTTTAATGTACGGGAAATAGCATGGGATAAAAAGGAAAGGATCATCATAATTCATCTCTTTAAACAGAGAGCCTGATAGGATCGGAGATGTTGAAGTGATAATTAGAATAAAAGATTTTCAAAGTTTAAGAGAAGGGGGAATAGGGAATGAAAACAGAAAAGTTGATTTATGAGGTTCTTAGCCCTTTGGGTAGATCTTCAGCTACAGAAATCGTATCCTCAGCTGGTATAGAGCTCCATGGAAAAAAGGTAGCCTTGGTACCAATGATGATTCGTAACAGTGATGTGCTCCTCGAGTCTCTGGCGAATTTACTGGAAAAACGTTTTTCTGAGATTCAATTCATCAAGCTTCCTCCAGGTGAAGGCAATACAGGAGACTTTCTTGATGAAAGCTTCACTGATATGGTTAAGGGAGCAGGGATTGACGCAGCCATTGTGGGTTGTGGATGTTGAGGGACATGTGCGCCTGCGGTTTCGCGGGCAACAGCCTGGGCAGAAAGAGCAGGAGTGCCTGCAGTGGCGATAATTTGTACTGGGTTTGTAAACAGTGCTCGCCTGACTGCCAAGTCTGAAGGACTCGAGCATCTAAGACTTGTCGAATATTTGCCTCCCAATATTACAATAAGCAGTCCTGATGAAGTACGTCAGCGGGCCAATTTGATGGTTGATGAGGTCATTAATAGATTGACCCAACAGGAGGGCAGAGGCGAGAGGATAAAACAAAAATCCGCAGAGGCTGGAGATCGGGAGATCATATTCAGCGGTGACCTCGACGAGGTCAACGATTTCTTTTACAAGAACCGCTTAACCGATGGTTTACCGATAGTTCCACCAACTATCGAAAAGGTAGAAACCATGCTGAGGTTTACAGATCGTTCCCCTGATGAGGTGATTGGAGTGCTTCGGCCTGGAGGTTGTGAGGCTACAGTATGGAAGGTTGCAGTAAACGGAGTTATGGCAGGATGCCGTCCTGAATATATGCCTCTCCTTATAGCAATAACCGAGGCTATTTCAGAGCCGAGATTTGGTCTACAGCATGCCGGCAGTACAGTTGGCTGGACACCACTGATCATACTCAACGGGCCAATAATTAAGGAGCTGGATTTTAACTGTGGTCAAGGTGTCTTCCGTCCGGAAAGGAGAGCAAATATTACTGTGAGTCGTTTTCTAAGACTATTAATGGTCAATATTGCGAAATTTCGTCTGGGTGAGACTGATATGGCAACATTTGGACAGAATTATCTTCCAGTTCTTGCTGAAGCAGAAGATGAGAGTCCATGGCCACCCTTCAGTGTTGACCGGGGTTTCGAACCTGGAACAAATGTTGTTACTGTGCAGTCCTGTGCTGATGTGGGACACCACTTCATCAGTATTGGTTCAGCAGACGAACACCTCGATACACTGGCGAAGGAAGTAGCACGTGTGCTCGGTTCACAAATAGTGGCCGTTGTTGCACGTTTCGGATCTGAAGTTCATCCTGTGATCTGTCTATCACCAGCGGTTGCGAGGATAATCGCAGAAGCAGGTTACTCGAAGAGTGATCTCCGTCGATATCTCTATAAGAATTCAAGGATAACTGCCCGTCAGTTTGACCATCACCTGTGTCCACAGGAGTCTTCCCTTACAATAAACAGGGCGGTCAAACTGGGAAAATTGCCACCAGATTTTGGCATCACAGAGGATATGGACAGACTGGTGCCCGTAGTGCATAATCCTGAGGAATTCTTTATCATCGTCACCGGTATGTCTTTGCGAAACAGAAGCTGTGTATTGAGCCAGGTTGGTTATCAAGGATTAGCGGTAAGTAAGGAGATTAAACTTCCAGCAAACTGGAAAGAGATGCTGAGTATGAGATAACAGCAAATCTCCATTTCTTGTGTGTTTAATGAAAAAACTTCTCTGGGAGGCCAAATGACTGACATTGTTTCAGAAAAAAATGAACTTCAAATGATATCAGAAGCTTTACGGGGGGTAAGGATTGCTGTGGCAGGAGCCGGGGCAATTGGAAGTTTGATAGGGGGTTGCTTAACCCGAGCTGGTGGAGACGTTTGGTTCATAGATTCGTGGATAGATAATATAAGAACATTGCAGTCTCAAGGTCTATTGCTTCAGGAACCTGATAGTACCTCTTCTATTCGTGTAAAAGCTCTTCATATCTCTGAAATCGATTCTTTAAGAGATATTGATATCCTTCTCGTTTGTGTGAAGTCCTACGATACGGCCTCAACCATATCACTTCTAAAACCATGCCTTAGACCCGGAGGTTTTGCAGTGTCGTGCCAGAATGGCTTCAATGAAGAAACCATTGCTTCTATAATCGGTTCTTCCTCTACCCTTGGTTGTGTTATCCATTTAGGGGCAACGCTGATTAAGCCCGGACATGTAAAGAAACTACGTCGTGGAGGCCATTTCATTCTGGGAGAACTTGATGGTAAGGTGACGGAGCGTCTAAAGAGACTATCCCTTATAATGTCATCCTGTGTGGGAACTATTATTACTGATAATCTCTGGGGGCACCGATGGGTCAAACTTGCCTACAACTGTACAGGGAATCCATTACTTGCCTTAACCGGTTATACATCTCTCGAGCTATATTCCCAGGAGAAATTTAAACCACTGATCAGGGCTATTATACTGGAGTTGATATGTGTGGCTGAGGCCTTCGGACATCATGTAGAGCCAATACACAGCATTCCTTCGGAAATGTGGAAAACGAATGTCTTTAAAAGAGTGGAAGCCATTGATGAAGCCTTAAATGAACATGCACGGGTCCTTGGTGATGCTCGTTCATCCATGGTGTATGATCTGGAGCGAGGACGTCCCCTCGAGATTGACTTTCTTAATAGCTACGTGGTTAGGAAGGGAGAAGAAGTTGGTGTATCAACCCCCGTGAACCGGGCAGTAGCTGAAATGGTTTATGATCTCGAAAAAGGTAGGATAAAGCCAGACCCAAAAACGCTCGATCCCATCCTTTCTCTCGTTGAGCATACATACCGAAAATAAAAGTCAATTTAATTTATTCCTAAATTGAGCAATATTTTATAAAAAGCCTTTCCGCCAAAGGCGGATCAGTCGTTGAGTGGCAATCTTATAGATTCCTCGCTCCGCTCGGAATGACAATTCGGTAGAGATTGCTTCGCAATGACAATTTAGGATCGCTCAATTTAGATTATTATTTAATATCTTAAACAAATCTTTTATACTATCTTGAAACTTTTCTCTTATTTTCTCCCTATCATTCCAATACAATATTTGATCAAATTGGATATGGCATATTTAATGGGGATAAGTGTTGAAAAAATTAATAATTTGGTGTTTATTTTTTCAACGATAATATCTGTTTAATTTTTAACTACTTAAATGAATATTCCCAATCAATGTTAAGAAATTCAACACCCTAATCATTTCACTATTTCTTCCCTATCTAAAGGCCTTTTATTTTCTAAAACCTAACTATTTATAATTATTGAACTTTCTATATTAATAAAAAAAATTTGATATCCTAAAATTTTTGGCCTGATTTTTGAGATAACATTAAGTGAAAATAAAAGATAAAGGAGGAAAAAGATGGTTGCTATATTGGTCTTCTTAACATTTATGGTTGCGATCTTTATTGAGGTCATGGCACATCGTAAAACCCATAGAAGGGAAGTCCCAATAGGTGTTGTTAATAGAGAAAAGGTCAGCCTTTCTCCTGTAATAGCAATTCCAAAAAGAGAAACAACAATTCAATTCCCTAATGACTTTTATTACCACAATGGGCATGCCTGGGTAAAACTCGAGGGAAGAGATAGGGCTATATTAGGACTTGATGATTTAACCCAGAAGGTTATGGGAATTATAAATGAAATAGGGCTCCCTCCATTGGGGAAAGAATTATTTGCTAACTCACTAACCTCTAACTCCCTAATCTCTACGGCAAAGCCGCTGTCGCAATCCCTTATTCATCAGGTCAGCAGGCCACAGGCCTGAAGAAATTAGTAAAAAGTGAATTAGTGACTTAGGATACTCCCTTCATCTCCTTACCAATCATCCTATTCAACATCTTCATAATCTCAATGACCATTGACTCTCTCTTATGATATTCATCCATATCAATCCAACCTAAATCACAAACTTTAATCAACCAATTCATTGTCTCCGTAGTAGAACCCCTTGCAATAATTAAATAATGAATATACTCCTTCCCTTGATGACGACCAAAACCCTCACTAATATTGGCACTAATTGACCCACATGACCTCAATAACTGATCACTAATCACTCTTCCAGCAGTACTTTTTGGAAACTTCTCCACATCCTCAACAACCCTTAGAAATAACTCATGGCTTTTCTGCCAAACAATAAGGTCCCTAAAGTCCTTTATCTTCTCCAATCTTGTCCCCTGTTTACTTGCTAACTCACTAACCTCTAACTCCCTAATCTCTACGGCAAAGCCGCTGTCGCA
>JBBITW010000155.1:6800-8256 GCA_037440525.1 Deltaproteobacteria bacterium | reverse complement strand
GGAGGTCGGGATGCGACTTTTGGATTTTGAATATTTTGAACCGAAAACGCTTAGGGAGGCAGTAAAGATTTACTCCTCTGATACTAAAGGATCTGCTCTTCTCGGAGGAGGGACAGATCTCCTGGTGAATATGAAGCATCAGGTGATTCGTCCGAAGAGGTTGATAAATCTTAAGAAGATTCCAAAGCTTTCTTATATCTCCTTTGGGAAGGATGGGTTAAGGATAGGTGCTCTTACGACTCTTCATGATCTTTCATTATCTTCTGTGATTATGGAGAATTATCCTGTTCTATCACAGGCCGCATCAGAGGTTGGGGCCTATGCCCATCAGGTGATGGGCACTGTTGGAGGAAATCTCTGTCAGGGGAACAGGTGTAAATATTATAATCAGTCTGTTTTCTGGAGGAGTGTGAGGCCTCCGTGTTACAAGGTTGGAGGAGACAGATGTTATGTGGTTCCAAAGTCTGATAAGTGTCATTCGACCTATTGCGGGGATATGGCGCCGATATTTTGTGCCCTTGGAGCTCAGGTCAGGGTAATTGGCCCGGTGGGTGAGAGGTCATTTTCTCTCAAGAGGCTTTACACTCATGATGGTAAGAAACCGCTCTCCTTACGAAGAGCTGAGATATTGAAGGAGATCTTTGTGCCTCCTCCCTCAGGTAGAAGCGTATATCTTAAGTGGAGGCACAGGGGTTCTCTGGAGTTTCCAATAGTCTCTTTAGCCATTAATCTCGAAAGGGGTGGTGATGGGACTGTTAAAGGTTCGAGGGTCTTCTTCAGTGCTGTGGGTTCAGGACCTGTTGAAGCAATAGAGGTTGAGAGGATGCTCAAGGGCAGTATGCTTGATGATGGGGTGATTGAGAAGGCCTCATCTGAAGTTACAAAGGAAATCTCTCCTATGAGGACATCTATTTACTCACCTTCGTATAAAAGGAGGATGGCAGGGATACTCATAAGGGAGGCACTTGAGGAAATGAAAAAATAATCTTGAATCTCAAATTTCTTTTATGGGAAGGAATTAGAATATGAAGAGGATTATTAAGTTACGGGTAAATGGGGAGGAAAGGGAGGTATTGACAGAGGTTCGGAGGACACTGCTTGAAGTTCTGAGGGAAGAGCTGGGACTTACAGGGACAAAGAGGGGTTGTGACCTGGGGACATGTGGTGCATGCACTGTTTTGATTGATGGGAAACCTTATCTATCCTGTCTTACCCTCGCAGTTGATGTTGAAGGGAGGGAAATTCTAACAATCGAGGGTTTGGCTGAAGGCGGAGAGCTTCATCCCCTTCAGAGGGCATTTGTTGAGAAGGGGGCAATCCAGTGTGGTTTCTGCACACCCGGGATGATCCTTACTGCAAAGGCCTTTCTCGATGAGAGGAGCCGTCCCTCTGAGTTTGAGGTAAGGAAGGCAATCTCTGGGAATCTCTGCAGGTGCACAGGTTATGCAAAGATCGT
>JBBITW010000155.1:0-6700 GCA_037440525.1 Deltaproteobacteria bacterium | reverse complement strand
TACGGTTGGGAGACGTGAACCAATGCTCGATGCCATGGAGAAGGCAAAGGGACAGGCTCGCTACACGGATGATCTGAGCCTTCCTGGGATGCTTTATGGAAAGATACTGAGGAGTCCTCTGCCCCATGCAAAGATTCTTAATGTTGATCTTTCCGGTGCATTGAAGGTTTCTGGGGTTAAGGGTGCAATAAGCGGGAAGGACATCCCGAGAAAGAAATATGGAATTGTTCCAATGGCAAAGGATGAGTATGCACTTGCCATTGATAAGGTTCGCTATATTGGGGATGAGGTTGCTGCGGTAGTTGCCACATCCCCTGATGAAGCTGAAGAGGCAATATTAAAGATAAAGGTTGATTATGAGGAGTTACCTGCGGTCTTTGATCCGATAGAGGCGATGAAGCCCGGGGCACCTGTAATTCATGAGGAGGTTCCGAACAATGTGAGTGCCACAATTCGAAAGGAATTCGGGGATGTTGATGAGGCCTTCTCTCGTGCAGATTTTGTTTTTGAGGATTCATTCTATTCTCAGGCTGTAAACCACGCACCCCTCGAGCCTCATGCCGCCCTTTCGGTGGTGGATGATTATGGGAAGGTAACACTATGGTCCTCCACACAGATACCCTTCTTTTTAAGGAGGAATCTGGCCAATGCCCTTGACATACCTGAGAGTCGTGTTCGCGTGATAAAGCCAAAGGTTGGAGGTGGTTTTGGCCAGAAGATCGATCTTTATGCAAAGGATTTCTGTGCGGCATTCTTTGCCATGAAGACGAAGAGACCGGTCAAGTTTCTCTATGAAAGGGAGGAGGTCTTTGTCTGCACCAGACAGAGGCATCCGATGTATATTGAACTGAAAACTGCTATGAAGAAGGATGGCACTATTCTCGCGCAGAGATTTAAAGCTATTGCAGATGGAGGCGCCTATAACAGCACCGCACCCCTGATGATAACCCTCGGATGCTTCTTTATTATGCTTCCTTACAGACTCGAAAACCTTTTCTATGAAGGTTACCATGTCTATACAAACAAACCAGTGGGAGGTGCGATGAGGGGCCATGGAATACCGCAACTCCGCTTTGCTGTTGAGAGCCAGCTCGATATCATCGCTGAAAAGATGGGGATTGATCCTCTGGAATTGAGGCTCAAGAATGCCTTTCATGCAGGAGAACCCCACCCTGCGAAACTTCTTGTTCAGAGCTGTGGATTTAGTGATACGTTAAAGAAGGCGGCTGAGGAGATTGGCTGGGAGGAGAAGAGGGGAAAACTTCCATTCGGCAGGGGTGTAGGCCTTGCAGGAGCGAGTTTTCCAAGCGGAGTCTCCAATATGAGTCATATCTCATCAGGAGCAGTGGTGAAGATAGAACGAGATGGGGCTGTGACTCTTCTTACTGGAGCTTCGGATATTGGACAGGGATCGGATACCGTCATCTCCCAGATTGTTGCAGAGGAGTTGGGTGTATCATTAAGTGATATCAGGATTACAGCCGCTGATACAGAGATTACACCACTTGACCCAGGGACTTTCGGAAGTGGTGTAACACTAAGGGCTGGAAATGCCGCACGCATGGCAGCCCAATCAGCCAAGAGAAAACTCCTTGAGGCAGTAGCTGAAAAACTTGAAGCCAATATCGATGACCTCGAGACAAGGGATCATAGAATCTACGTAAAAGGAAGTCCTGAAAAGGGAATGGATTTCCTCGAAGCCATTAAAGTCTATCAATATTCAGATCGTCCAATGCCCATTATCGGAAGGGGTTCCTATCATCCCCCTGCTATCGAACCTACAACACTTCTTCGAGAGAATGGAAACTTCTCACCTGCCTATTCCTTTATGACCCAGGCTGCAGAGGTAGAGGTGGATACCAAAACAGGGAAGATAAAGGTCATTAAGATGGTAACTGCACATGATTGTGGCCGCGCTATCAATCCCATGCTCGTTGAGGGGCAGTTAGAGGGATCGGTTGTTGGAGGAATGGGGCAGGCACTATATGAGGAGGTAATAACTGATAGGGGCGAGGTCATAAATCCATCCTTTCTCGATTATGGATTACCTACATCTATGGAGGCTCCAAAAATTTCTTCTATCGAGGTTGAAACAGATGACCCTGTAGGTCCATTTGGAGCGAAGGAATCAGGAGAGGGCACACAGCTTGCCCCTCCACCTGCCATTATCAATGCTATATATGATGCTATTGGGATAAGGTTTAAAAGCCTTCCTGTCACTCCCGAGAAAATCCTTGAGGCCCTAAACAAGAAAGATTAATAAAAAGTGCTAATCCCAGTCTCCTTTTAAATGGTTAGCCCTTTTTACAAATTCATCGAATTCAAAGGGGGCTGGTGGATTGGATATATTCTTAGGATCAAAAAAATTTTTGATCTTTTCCATCCACAAATGGTGATTCGGACCGAATCGGGCTGTGCTAAGAACCGGGATCATCTGACATTGAAATAGATTATAAATTCCCATTCGGGCATCAGCCTTTGGAACTTCATCAAAATACCACTGGTCAACCCTTTCCCTCGATTCTATTTCATAGGGATCCCAATAATTGAGAAATTCAAGATAGCCCATGTGTCCGAATTCTCCCATCTGAAACCATCCAGGTTCTCCTAAATCATCTACTAAAGGTGGGGTAAATTTTCTCTTTATTTCTGCATAATACTCACCCCCTTTGACTGCGCTATCCAGGGTATCAATCATCCCTGAACAGGAGGCATAAGCTCCTGTAACAGCCCACATTGTTGCTGAATCAGCATTCTTTATCCAGGATTCATCACCCTGTTTTGTTCTATGCAACTCACCTCCATATTCTCTCATAATATCATCAAGGACACGAGCTTCATATTCTAACTGCTCCTCTGAGGTATAGCCAATTAGAAGAACCCTTAAAATTGCTGGGTAAGACTCTTGAATACTCCCCAGTTGCTCATTCCACAATTTCCAGAATTCTTCTCTCGAGTTAGCTTTGGCAACAAATCTCCACATCAGTGGGACTTTGGTAATAGCTCCACCAATATAGGCCTTTCCAATTTCATACATCGCCTCCACAAGGGCTTTTGAATTGGGCATATAGTAGTTAAACCATCTCATTCGTTTAGTTGGAAATTCGAGCATCGTATTCGGTGATACTCCAACAGGTTTTAATCGTTCAGGTTGAAATGGAAATAACTTAACAGCCATCTTTGTAACAATTCCTAAACCTCCAAACCATCCACTGTATCCTCTTAAGATAAACCTTAGATCTGGCCCTGGACCTTCACCCCAGAATGGGTTAGAACCTGTGGCCAAAGAGCCTAACTCTAAAACCTCTCCGTCCGGAAGTACCCACTCTGTCCCTAATATTCTCCGACTTGGCATACCAACCCGATAATTTAAAGGGGACCATCCAGCCGTAATTAAATTTGCGATAACAGAGACCTGGCCCCCTCCTCCAGGAACAGTAATATAGAGATCCCTTTTCATAGCCTCTTCCTGAAGTTGTGAATAAATAACACCAGGCCCCAATACTGCATACATATTCTTTTCTTCAATATAGAGTTCATTCATTCTCTTAAGATCGATAATCAATGAATTGGATGCCTTGGTCTGGCAGGAAATAAACCAGAATGTGCTTCCAGGGGTATAAGGAATATTAAAGCGGTTTGCAACCTTTATTATCTTTGAAACCTCCTCGGTTGTCTTAGGTAAAATCACACAACCTGCCTTTTTATAAAGCAATCTTTCCAAACCTGTATCCTTTCCATGTCCTGTTGGATAATAGGCCTCGCAGGTAACAGGATCTTGACTCACATAATCCTTTCCAACTATCTGCTGTAAAATACGATAGACCTCCTTTGGAAAACCCATCTTCACTCCTCCGTAGCCTTAACTAAATGGCTATCTGAATAAGCTCTAAAATATCTAATATTTTTAAATTTAAGCCTCTCCTCTCCACCACCTCCTCGAATTGCATTTCACAATAAGGGCATGAAGTTACGAGGATCTCTGCACCAATCTCTTCTGCTTCTTCGATCCTTTTTGAGGCTGTCCACTGAGAGAATTCGTTAAAGGCCTCTTTTACCCCACCACCGAATCCACAACAGAAGGCATTTTCCTTAAAGCGGATCATCTCTATGAATTCTATCCCTGGGATACTTTTCAAGATTCTCCTTGGTGGATCATAAACACCATAAGTCCCCCGGCGAAAGACCTTTGGTGGTTCCAAGATACCATATCTCTTCCTCGATCCTTCCCAATGAATCCAATCTTCACTCAATCTACCCAAATTACATGGGTCATGATATGTTGCTTTCATTTTTAGTTCTCTATCAAATCTCAATTTACCCTTTTCAATAAGATCATCTACAAGTTCAACAATATGTATCACCTTAAAACCAAGATCCAATGTGGAAAGACCCATAATCTTTGGATAATCAACCTTTAATGTCTTGTAACACTGAGCGCAATTCGTAAGAACAGCCTTGGCTTCAGTATCTCTAATCATTTTTAGATTATTTTCTACAATACCTTTTACCTCCCTTATCTGACCTGTGACGATCAAAGGATGCCCGCAACACCACTCCTCTGAGCCTTCCTCATTTAATACGAGAAATCCCAATCCCATCCTGTTTAGCAAATCTGCAGTAGCCCGGGCTAAATCCCTCTTAACAAAAGAGGAAGAGCATCCTGCAAAATATAGCAGTTCTGATTTACTATTCTTTGTTGTTAGTTTCCTCTCCATCCAATTAAATCTCATCCCTTGATTTGCACCGTATCTATTCTTTTTATCTAAGATGTTTCTGCTAATGGCCTTGTGCATTGGCATCGGACCTTTACCGTCCTCTACTGCTCTGATCCTCAATTTCTCAAGAACTGATAATACTTCTAAATCCAGATTTCTCTTACAGCCAACGTCACATGCTCCACAAAGATTACATTGGTATATTACTTCTAACAGATAAGGTGAATAATCCAACCTCTTCTCAAGAAGGGCATTTGCAATCTTTAATCTTCCAGAGGCCATATGATCATTGAAGAGATATCTTTCAATACTTGGGCATCTCTGGCCGAACTTTACTCCTGGCATATAAATGTGATCAACCCATCGGCATCCACCGCACCCAATGCACCTCTCCATATCATACTTAAAATCTTCCAACCTCTCTTCCTTCATTATTCTCTCTCCTTAATTTAACCAACTTTAAAAACAGAGCGCTCCTGGGCACATGATATGATTTGGATCCATTATCCTTTTGATCTCTTTTAAGACTTTTGTATAGGCATACGTCCTTTTGTAAACCAGCCTTGAGAGCGAATCATATGGCCTTGTAAAATGAGCACCCATATCAAGCAGATTTTTTGTTAGATTAATAAAAATTTCTTCTATAGAATCTTTACTCATTTCCTTTCCATCGTAATATAGATTTAATTCAAAATGGCATGCCCTTGCGTGTTCAATAGGCTGTATATAAAAACCAAGATGATCCAGTGGAAATTCGAATCTTGAAAGAATGTCAGTTATAAAATTGTAGAAGACCCCTATCCGATCGAGGGTGGTAATGAAGAAAAGGTCTTTGCATCGAAAGTTATCAGACAATTTCCAATATGTTGCCCCATCCCATGGCCTTCTCAATAGAGATGGAATATGAATCTCTATACCCTTAAGGCCTCCAATACCTTCAGAAATCTCTAAGGATAACTCAGAAGAAATCCTCTTTAATGCCCTCTCCTCATAATCTATCTTTTCCGAGGGTCTCCTCTTAAAACCGCTAAGGACAAGAATCAGCATCCACTCGGGAAGGGTTTCAGAAAGAGTCTTTGGATCTATACTAAACTTTTCACTAAAAATTTTCATTAGATTTATCTTATTGAGCAACAGGCATTCCAGACCAATCCTTCTTCGCTGAATCCTGTATATTGGCTCAATAGCCTCCTCAACTCTATGAAAATTAATAAAGAAAGTCTTATCAAGACTGGGGATGAATTCTATTTTTATGTTTGCCCAGGAAACAATCCCCATCGTCCCCTGAGCACACTGAAGAATCCTGTAATAATCGAGTGCCGCAGGGCCCTGTGGATTAACCCCCTCAGCTATGGAATCGGGATAGTTAGGCACACTTGCAGATCCTGTCCTGAAGATATCTCCGTTCGGCCACAAGACCTCCATCCCCAATAGTGGTTCTGCAAATTCAAAAATTGGAATCAGAGGAGGATTTCTTTCAAGATAATCTGTTAAAACAGACCTTTCAGGGTGAGGTAGTAAAGGTGAAACAATCATGAAACCATATCCCTCTAAAAAGGGCTGAATTTCTCCCCAGCTAACCCCTGCCTCTATCTTTACCTTTCTATTGCGATGATCCAGATTCTCAATCCTATTCATCTTGGTGAGGTCTAATAAAATGTCTGGTCCATAAGGAATATCGGGACCATAAAAATGAACCTTAGAACTTACTGGAACTACCCCCATCTTTTCTTCATTTGCAAAATCAATCACCTTTTTCATTTCATATATATTTGATGCATAAACAATATATCGAGGCTCCTTAAATGGCTTCTCCCCCCCTTCCTCCATATATCTTCTTATCTCTTCTGATTCTGTTATGATTTTTTCTATCCCAATCTGTTTAATTTTCATTCCTCCATCATCCATTTTTCAATCCTTTCCTTTGAATAAAAAAGAAAAGAGTAGAGGCACGATGTAACGTGCCTCTTAAAAACAATCAG
>JBBITW010000154.1:0-8263 GCA_037440525.1 Deltaproteobacteria bacterium | reverse complement strand
GTTGCCTTGGCAGCGATGATTACCCAAAGGTATGCAAAAGAGTTTTCTCTCTCAAAAGAGAAACTTGAAGATATTTTGTCCGCTGTAGCCATTAAAAATCATTTCAACGGCTCTCTTAATCCATATGCCCAATTTAGAAAGGTGATAACAAAAGAGGACTATTTAAAGAGCCAGATGATCTCCTATCCACTTCGTCTTTATGATTGTGCACCAATTACAGATGGGGCCTGCGCAATACTTCTCACTTCACACCCTACTCTGATAAAGGTCTCTGGTATTGGCCATTCAACTGACACCATGGCTGTTAGGCACAGAGGTTCCTTTACTTCTTTCAATTCAACAAAGGAGGCGGCAAAAAAGGCATACTCCATGGCTCAGGTAAATCCTTCTGAAATCCAATTCGCAGAAGTCCATGATGCCTTCACCCCTTTCGAAATTATAGGAACAGAGGATTTAGGTTTCTTCCCACCAGGGGATGGATGGAAGGCATTGGAAGAAGGGAAGACATCCCTTCAAGGTAGATTACCAATAAATCCATCTGGGGGATTGAAATCACGGGGGCATCCTGTTGGTGCCTCTGGCCTTGCGCAATTGGTAGAGATTGTTTATCAACTGAGAGGCCAGGCCGGTGAGAAAAGGCAATTAAATAGGGCAGAGATAGGCCTGGCCCATAGTATTGGAGGTCTCGGGAATAATAATTTCGTCACAATCCTCGAGAGAAATGATCGAAGGAGGGTGATGAAACCAGGTTGGAAGCTTGATTTTCAGCCCGAGATTAAAGTCTCAAAAAAGGTAACAAGCCCATTGCCCCAGGAAGGGACCGGCACTCTCGAGACATTCACTATACTTTACATGCCCCCTGAAGGATTCCGCTCCCCTCTCGCGCTCGGTTTTATAAGAACAAAAGGAGGGGAAGTGGTTATGGCATGTAATCCTGATTACCATTCTCCAAAAGGATTGAAGATAGGTAAAAGTGTTTATTTAAGAATAAGAGAAGGCCTATATGTGTTCGAAAAAATGACCTTTTGGAGACGTCTTAAAAATCTCTTCAAAAAATGATATTTCAATATATGAGGACCTTGGTTATTTTTCTTATCCTATTTATCTCTAACTCTTCTCTTTGTGAAACGTTTATAGAATCCTCTGACCAAGTTTGGAAGGTTGGACAAAGGCGCTGGAGCATTGAGGAGGAGGTTCGGTATGGAAAATGGGTTGAGGAAAACATAACCGAGGATTTTTTTATCCGCTATAACGTTCCTGTCGATTGTGCAGATGTCCCTTATGCAGTTAGATGGATATATTCGAGGATTTCCCACCTACCAGCGGCCGCTACAACGAAGGATGGTAAATTAATTGGCCACTGGTCAACCAATTTCAAGCACCTCCCTACACATTTAGAATGGCAAAGGGATCGCCGTTTCCATTCTGCGCTTTTACAAATGTTAACAGAGACAACAACCAGGACCCTTCCCTATGACACATATCCCATTAAAATCAATCCTGATTCAGTTACACCTGGTACAATATTCTTCGTTACAGAGTCTCATTCGGGCATAATCGGTCGGATAGTAATTGATGGAAGCAGTGCGCACCCCCTTCAGACATGGGAGGCCTCCTATCCTATTAAGCTCCAGAAGTTGATTGAAAGGGATTTCCTAACGCCCCGACCTGAGTCAACAATCTACTCTGGATTGGTAAAGTTCCGATGGCCAATCTTTGAGAATGGAAATTGGAAATATCTCTCTCCAAAAGAATACCCATTCTATTCACTTGAACAGTACTCCGGGAGTTTCTTAGAAGGCTCCTCTGATTTTGTAGATGCAGTGGCAAAGAGAATAGACCCTAATAGTTATGATCCGTGGGAGAAGATGGAAAAGGTTTTAAAAACGACCCATCGCTACCTAATGGATAGAGTCCCAATTGTGTTGGAGGGCTATAAGAGGTGTTATAAAGGAGGTTGTCCGGAGGGATCAATTTCGTGGGAGATATACAGCACACCCGGACGTGATGGAAGAATCATCCTCCTGATGGACCACCTATACCAGATCATCGAGACCAATAAACTCAATAAGGATGAGGTAAAGAAAAGGATGGAGGAAATCTCTATCCCTATTAAACAAGGGGCCTCTGTCACTTTCTACCATGTCTTTAATAACTACCACTGGCTCTCTTCCAATCCGAGAGATTCAATTGAAGCACGCTGGGGATTGAAAAAATGTGAGATGATCTCATCTCGGATTAAAACGACAAAGAAGTCAATCCACTTTATCGAGAAGACCTATAGAAAAAGGGACCCAAAATATGCAGATTTTGCAATTCGCCAGCAGCAACATATACTGCAAAGATTATATGAAGAATGGGAAAAATCTCATTGTAAGGAATCACCATAACCCATAATAAGAATGACAAGGAGGAAGGGATCGGAATGACAATTGATAATTGCACAATTTAGGTTAAAGAAAATATTTCATTATATCAATATGGTAAAGATTGGGGTTTAATGTCTTCAGGACGGTTCTCTTGAAATAGCCATTTACATCTTTCTCTGTAAGATCAACCAATTCTTTCCTTCCCCTTCCCTGCTCATCTCTCTCAACTATAATCACTTGCGGACGATCCATCCATTGAGGATCGGGGTTTGCTTTATATACAATTCCCAATTCGTGGGTATCGAGGAGGACCAGAGATCCAATTGGATATATTCCAACAAGTCCGATAAAAACTTTTAGAAGGGTGCGATCAAAATGGTTTTCCTTCTCTCCAAGCATAGCTGCCAGCGCCTGTTCGGGTGTAAATGGATTCTTCTTATAAATCCTTGAAGTGGTCATTGCATCGTATGCATCTGCAATCTGAATAATCTTTGCAAAGAGACTGATCTTCTTCTTCCTGAAAAGTCTCGGGTAACCTGTTTGGTCATTCTTCAGGTGATGATCGAAGATTGAAATCACCATCCTCGGATTGATCTCCCCCAATTGTTTCAGGTTGAGAAGAATCTCCACACCGTAGAGTGGATGTTTCTTCATCATACTCCACTCCTCTTCATTTAACTTGCCAGGTTTGTTCAGAACCTCAATGGGAATTTTTGATTTCCCTATGTCGTGGAGCATGGCAGTAATTCCCAATTCCGTCAGAATCTTTCGCCCAAACCCCAATCTCCTTCCCATTGCCATTGAATATATGGAAACATTGACTGAATGGTTAAAGGTATATTCATCATAATTTTTTATGGCTGTCATCCCAAGGAGAATGGATTCATCTTCCATAACAAGTGAGACGGCCTTTCTAACTAAACGTTTTAACTTTCTTACATCAGACTTCTTTTTCCCTTTTATATTTGTTATGATTTCTTTTATAGTTCCAATGCTTTCAAAAAATACCCTTTTCGCCACCTTCTTATAATCCTCTCTTTTCAGTGCAATCGCCCCGGGTTCTCCTTCAACTACCTCGAGAGGATAAATCTCAATGGATGATATATTCTGTTTCACTAACCTTTCAGAAAAAATCTTTGAATTCTCCTCATGGCCTTCCTCCAGGCTCATGATGATGTAGATGAATTCCTTGAGCGCCCTCTCATCAATTGGTTCTTTGAAGACCACCTCTCCTATAAACCTCTTCTTCCAATGAGACATAATATACCTAAAGCTATTAAATCCCTCCACCGAATAGCGAAGTCTCTGTTCATTTAAAAAGATATCATCTTTTAAGATCTTTATAGAAAGAGACCCTTCCCTCTGGATAAAGGTATTAATGACTTGGATTGATTCCTTGATGAATTGATTAAGGGCTACATTTTTAGAATCGTATATCTGGGAAATCCTCATAAGAACATGAAATCTTGTTATGAGATGATTTCCAAGTCTCGATAATTCTGAATCTGTTCCATCAAGAGATCTATTACGATCCTTTTGAGGAATGGGAGTACTTTCTAAGAATTCCATCTCTTCCCTTCTTTTAATGAATTCCGAAGGAGGTAGTCTCTAACCTTTCTTTACCCTTAGAGTAAGCCGGTTGATTTCCTGCTCCCATCATCCGCAATGTGTTCATGGCACACAGTCTCATCTCATCCCATTTACCCTTTTGTAGCCATCTCCTTTTACCCAATATCTTTTTCAAAAAGGTGATGACTTCTTTAGAGCCTGTCTCCCCAAGGGCTTTGAAGAAACTCGCCTTCTCTTCATAATCCCTTTTAAAAAAATCATTTGAAAGGATTATATCTGTGAGTGGTTTAAATGCATCCTCTCGCGATATTCTTGCAAAGATAAGGGCTGCCTTAGCTCGAATTTCAGGAAGGGGGTCATTTAAAAACTTCCGCAGAAGTTCCTTCCCAGCTTCTCCGAACTTTTTTAGAAGCTGAAGTATCTCATCTCTTATCTTCGGATCTTCATGAGTTACCATTTGATCTAAATATTTTACTACTGATGGCTCTCCAATATTCCCAATGATATAAAGGGCATGAAGAACTATAAAATCATTACTGTGGGATAAATATTTAATAAGAGGGGTAATATCTTTTCGGGATAGCTCTAAGATGATATCACATATCTCCCTCCTCCATTTCCCAGAATCCAGATTACCCAAAAGATCAAAGAGAGGATCAATGGCCTTATGTGTTAAAAGCCTTAAATATCTGTAAATAGCATTGTTTTCTTGAGATTCGGCCTTCATTGCCTCCCCCAAAAGGGCAATCGATCGAGGAGCAGAAAGGGTTTCAAGTATTCTACGGATTGCAAAAATCTGTTTATCTTTAAGCACAATCGTCTCAATGGTCTCTTCGAGTTTCATCGAAATTTCAACCACACTTTTAATCTCCTTATGCTCAAGGAGGGATTCAATAATACGTTCGAAATAGATGATCATATTTTCATATGCATCCATGTCATCGCCGAGGTGAAGAAGAATTTCTATAAGATCCTCAATCAGGATAAATATATGCTCCAGTTGTTGTTCTTGCTGGACTTCACGGTTGATCTCCTCAAGTTCCTCATTACTGAGCTGACATGCCTCAAGCAGGGTTTGGTCAGGAGATGGATTTAGGGCCTGCCTTAAATTACCAATCTCCAGAGAAGGGCTCTCCTCTTCACCCTCATTCACCATTCCAATCTGCCAGTTCTCCTTAACTCCCTTATACTCCAATTCCCCTTCAAGATCCTCCATCGTAGCTATATGGAAGTGGCCTCCCTCTAAAAATTCGTCCACAATCCCGAAGGTGATATGAGAAAAATCTCTTTCCCAGAGGAGCGTAACAAGATCATCCTCCAGACGATTTACTGATTCACTTCTTCTTACAATATTGAGAAAATCGATAATCTCCCTAAATTCCAATCCTTTGAAGAATCTGATTTCTCGAATCCCGTCTTTAAAAAAGAAAAAGGCCAGGCTATCCTTTATATCTCTATTTTCATAGACCACCTGCCCTTTGAAAAATAGCCTAAATTCTCCTACGAGGAGGGGAAATGTATCAAACCTCTCAAAGTAATTTGCAAAATCCTTCCTGAGCCTTTCCAAGAATTTTGATAGGATTGGGTGATGGGCATCATAGAGGCGAAATGCCTTGATTGTCTGAAGGAAGCTCTGAATCAAGGCACGGGTATATTTTAGTGCCTCGTCTTTTAAATCTCTGTCAGGAAAATCTAAAAAGTCGCTTAAAAGACCTTTAGGCTCTTTATTCTTTTGAACCTCTGATAACTTACTATATGTACCCTCCATCTAATTCAGAACTTCCTCTATTATTTTCTCCTTTAAGAAATCGGTCTAACTCCGATTTAAGAACCTTCCAACCCTTTCCAGCCTTTATACCTCTTATGCGGCCCATAGTGAGATATTTCAAAAATGTAGGCCTTGAGATTCGTAAATAATCACAGGCCTCTTTAGTCGTCAGAACAATATTATTAAAAGATTCCCTCCTAATTTCTGCACTTTCCATATATTGTCACCCTTTGGATTAGAATTTACATCTTTTTACTGCAATTTACATACCAATCCGCTATCTATTATTTAACTTATAGATATTAAAGGAACTTTTTTATATTTATCCATTTACAATTAAAGACAAATAACATTTTTTGTCCCCAAACTGTTCAATTTTTTCCAAAAATTTTTTCTTGTCTCCAAAGAAGGATTTCTGTAAAATAGATTATAGACAAAAATTAAAACTGGAGGAGGGCATGGGAAAAAATTCTGATGAAAAGAATAAGGTTAAGAAGATCATAAAAATCCTTTCTCGTGATATACCGGATTCGAGGGTTGCACTTAAATTTTCAAATCCCCTTGAACTTCTCATTTCAACAATCCTTTCGGCCCAATGCACAGATGTCAAGGTAAATCAGGTTACAAATGAACTTTTTAAAAAATACCGCTCCGCAAAGGATTTTTCTGAGTCTGATTTGAAAGAATTGGAGGAATATATCCGACCAACTGGATTTTATCGAAATAAGGCCAAGGCAATTCAGAGATGTTGCCGAGAATTGGTCTCTCGATTTGGGGGAGAGGTTCCAAAAACCATGGAAGAATTGGTAACGCTTCCAGGTGTTGGAAGAAAGACAGCAAATGTCCTTCTGGGAAACGCCTTTGGAATACCCGGTATTGTGGTTGACACTCATGTCTTAAGGGTTAGCCAGAGAATAGGCCTCACAAAGAATAATGACCCAGAAAAGGTTGAATTCGACCTGATGGAAATAGTTCCAAAGAATGAGTGGACACATTTTTCAAATCTACTCATTTGGCATGGGAGAAGAACATGTATTGCTAAAAAACCTCTATGCAGAGAATGCTCAATCCTTAAATGGTGTGATTATGGATCTAAAACAAAGTAATATGGGGTTTAATACAACGAAGGGTGAATAATTCCGAATAATTCCAATGTCAAAAGGTATTTCAAAACAGATTCAGGATAAGTTGTCTTTGATAGAGGAGGTGATAAATCTTCCAACTTTTCTCCTCCGTAATAAAAACTACCACTGGAAAAACTTACCAATGGTTTCTTATTCAAATCTTAAAGGAGCTATTAGTTCAATCGTTGAAAAGGGACGAAAGGTTCTTATTATAACAGGCTTTTATATCCCATCGGGGAATCCTCCTGCCACCGAGACTGATGGCCCTCCCGGGGCACTTACATTGGCAGAGGGATTGAAATACTTAGGAATTGAGGTATACCTTCTTTCGGATCGCTTCACCATTCCAACGCTTAAGGCAGGACTGGATATCCTCAAGATTTCAGAGAAGGAAATCCCCCTGATCTGCTTCCCCCTCGATGAACAAGGAGAAAATCATGAGGTTTCTTTTCAGTTCGCAAGGGAATTTTTTAATGGGCCCATGGGAAAGGACCTCACGCATTTAATATATATCGAAAGAGTAGGACCCAATCATACATTGGAATCATTCCTTTCACAGGAGCGTGATGGGAAACCACCTATAAATGATTTTAATTCAACCCTCATCCCTTCCATGCGGGATCGCTGTTTCAGCTCCCGTCTGGAAGATATAACATCCTATACTGCCAAGACCCATATTTTGCTCGAAATTCAGAGAGCTCTACATCTACCAATCGAAAGTATTGGTGTTGCTGATCGTGGAAATGAAATAGGAGCTGGAAGGATTCCATGGGAGGTCTTTAAAAAGAATTCTACCCCCAATCATGAAGCAATATTCTGTTGCAGGGTGAAGACCGATTATCTCGTTTCCTGTGGGATCTCAAATTGGGGAGGGTATGCACTTCTTGCTGGAGTGGCACTGCTTAAAGACAGACTCGATATCTTGAAAAAGGTTACCCCCGAGCAGGAAGGCATGGTTCTGGAATATCTTGTCTCTCATGGACCTGCAATTGATGGAATTACCTGCAGACAGGAACATTCAGTTGATGGAATCGAATTTAAGGATTATATAAAGGTGATTGAACAGGTGATGGATATTGCCATGAGATGAATTCCATTGTAATGCATCACTGAAGCGGGGAATTTAGTGATCTGGCAGGGATGTCTGAGAAAATCTTAAAAATCATGAGGATTCAAGGGGTCAAGGATTCGAGGGAAATAATTAAGAATTACAAAGAGTTAAAAATTTGGAAATATGTTTAGATATTTACAAAAATTTAGATATATGAGAAGTTAAAAGAATGCTTAAGAAACTAATAAAGTCTTTTTAAAATAAACACCTAAACCCTTAAATCCTAAAATCCTTTTTGCCAGAGGCGTATCCGATTCTATCGGAGATTCCTTTTTAATAACTATATTGGAGAAGAACCAAAAAATTTAAATCGTCCGCTTGA
>JBBITW010000153.1:0-8298 GCA_037440525.1 Deltaproteobacteria bacterium | reverse complement strand
TTATATCATCCTTCTTCGGCCTTTATATGCCTCTAAGGTCTCTATAAATGCATCAATTCGATGATGAACATCTGCCTCATTATAAGAACTTATATCCACTATATCACTTTCGAGAATTAGTATTGGAATCTCGCCATAAATCTTTCTCAATATCTCTGCCTGGAGCAGTATCCCGCAATGCCATGTTCGACAAGAAAAGGCCTCATGAAACACAACTCCATCGATCTGGTATTCTTCAATATATTTGATAAGCCTTTCAACCTCTGGTATGGAACCATCTCTCTTTCTTGCACGATCGTACCAGTGAGTCCAGTACTTTACATACCTCCAGGCGATATGTTCGAGGGGGTCATTAACCTTTGGAATTTCAAGTCTCTCAATCTTTTCTGCCTCCCTATAAGTCCTCTCAACAGGGAATACTGCCCCTTTGCTATTAAAATATTGGAAATCGCTCAGGGCAAACCATGATGGCAAGCCAGCCCCCCAGAGGAGTCTGTATTTTTCTTCTGAAACAACACCTTCCTTCCTCTCAATCTTCTGTTTTAATTCATCATAAAGGGCTTTATAAAAGTCAAAGGCCTCCTGGGTGGCGAGCATGAATGCAAGAGGAACCATAGTATTCATTGCATCACCTGTATCCATTGGAGTTGGAATGGCCTTTCTTAATTCATAGGCGTCTATAAATATATCCCACGTGCGATCAACAAGTTCAACGAGTTCGCTGAGCCTGTCCCAATCCATCTTTCTTTGGGTATGTTTCTCTATAAACCTTACCGCACCTCTTAGTTCTTCCACATTATATTTGACATAATATTTCTCAATCTCATGATGGTCTATATTTGGATCGAAGACAGGCCAATAAAACCCTCCGATATAGACAGGCACATCCTGAAGGTAGTGTTGAGATGCCTGAGGCCACTTATATCTTGGATCACAGAGTATTTGACCGCTTCCGAGGATCATATCTGGTTTTGCAAGCCCTCCCCATGGTGCATCAGGTGGCATCTCTCCCTGTAGCTCACTTCTCCATATATCAAAACCAAGTCCACAGGTGGCGTAGGTGCAAAGGGATCGAGAAAAATTCTCAGCTTCAGCCTTTTCAAGGAATCTTCCTGCATCCCTTTTAGCAGCGCATACCCCAGAATAGTTCTCCACCCATGCAGGAAAGATATCCATAGCACGGATTATTTCATCATAGGCATTTACAATAAAACAGTAGGCAACAGGCTTTCCCTCCTCTTTGGCCTTAAGATTTTCTGAGATCATTGCCCTTACCATCTTTGGAATCTTTGATGCAGCCTCTGTAGCCAGCTTTCTTGTTTTTCTCTCTTCTGCCATATTCCTTTCCTCTTATTGAATCTATTCGATCATCTCAAGGAATGCCTCAATCCTCGTCTTAAGCCTTCCAAGGGTTGATGTTGAATACTCATCTTCAAGATAAAGAACAGGTATACCGACCGATTCTATATAACTCTTGAGGGCAGGGACTTCGAAGCCATAAGGATCACAGTATTTATAAATAAAAAGAATGGCTCCGTCCACCTTATAATCCTTTATGAATTGGCGAATGTGTCCGAATCTTTCCTCCAGGGTCTCTTCATAAGTAGAGCTTGACTTATAAAGGGTTGGGAGTTTCATCATCCTTAAATAACGAATTGCAATACCATCTAATGGATCTTCCGTAACAGGGACATCAGGCCAGTAAACCTTACTACCTATAGATATATCATCCATGACCATCCGAGCCCCCCGTTTCTCAATGATCTCGATAAGAGAGATATCATCAATCTGATCTCCAACAATCATTATCCTTGGTGATCTATCAGAAGATTCAATCTCCCTTTCACTCACTTCATCGATTACACTTTTTATCAATTCTGTTGATTCATCAACTGGCAGACCCATTGAGGCAACAAGTACCTTCGTCATCTCAATCCCTGAGATAAGAGGGGGATCAGGTTTTCTCAATTCATAGAGTCTTCTCATCATCTCTCGATTTCGATTGTATGCCTTAATACTCTTGGCCAAATCTTCAGAAGAAATCTCCTTCCCCCCAAATCTCTCCAGCGTCTTTATAAAAGTCCGAAGTACCTCCTTTAGGAATTCAAGGGATGGTTCGTCGGTAACATGAGGAATATTAATGAAATGGAAATAAGGAAGTTTTATATTATAACTCCAGATATCATAGGTTCGACCAAGACTGTCACAGGTATGAGGTATTACCATACCATCGAGAAAGTCATATCTTCCCTTCAATGCTGAATCAAAAACATTTCTAACAAATGGGCAGACAATGGTCTCCATCTTTGTATCAGCCTTTGTAATGGGTTCATCAACATTCCCCTTTATCCTCAGAGGGACAAATCCAGCGGCTGAAATTATTTCCAATGGTGTCATGGCCGTGAGGTAACCTATGATCTTCTTTCCTTCTCTTTTTAACTCCCTCGCTCGAAATCCATAATCCTCATAATATCTCTCTACCGTCCTTAGCCCCTGATGATCTTTTCCCATCCTCTTTCTCCTGCCTTTTATTTATCCTCAACTGAGGGTTTCTTCAATCCCTTTTAAAAATCGATATATATAGCTTGTCAAAGGCATTTCTAATCCCATCTTCCAAGCCTCCCGAAGTGCATACCCAAAGATGGCTTCATATTCTGTTCTCCTGCCTGCTTCAACGTCCTGACATAGTGAGGGCTTGACCTTTATCATCCCGCGTGACTCCAATCCCTCACCTCTTGCCCTTAGTATTTCTAAGGCCTCGTTGGGATTTGCCTCTGAGATAGTCTTCACCTCAAAACCCGGGAAATCCTTAACCTCTATGCCTTTTGCTCGGGCCAATTCTACATATTCTCGATATATCTCAGAAAAAAGTAGGCCCAATTCTCTGCTCTTAAGAACTTTATAGTATTCCAATCTTGTAAGGCTCGAGATTGCAGCACCAGCGGCAAAGTTGATCCACTTCGCCCAATCTGCGGATATTATATCCGAAGTGACATCAGCCTTCAGCCCTCCTGCCCTAAATAATTGACATATAGACTTCACACGTTCTGTTTCCTCTCCACCGAGCTCTCCAACGTAGGTTATTCCAGCCATTGTATGCTGAATCTGGTTCGGCCCCAAACGCGAAGCCCCTTCAAGACACATAGCCCCTATTACCTTATCTCTCCCAAAAAAGCGTATAAGGTGGTCCTCCTTTTCCACACCATTTTGAATTGAGAGTGCACAGCTTAATCTTTCCTTTAAATGTGATAGAGAGGCAAGGGCAGATTCAGTATGAAATGTCTTTACTGTTAGTATCACTATATCAACATCCTCAACCATTCTGCTATCAGAAAAGGCCTTTGGCTTGACCTCAAAGGAATCCCCTCCAATCGTATAAACCCTCAGGCCCTCTTTAGCGATGATATTTATATGATCACCAATATCGAGCAGGGTTACATCCACACCTCCCTTTGCCATATAAGAGCCTATCAACGAGCCAATAGCCCCTGCTCCAACAAATAGAACCTTCTGTTTTGATGACATAACAAATGTAAATGATTTAGAGAGATATTAAAATAAAATTTAAAAAAATTGTATCTTCAACCTGCGCCTGAACAAACCCTGCAGTTTTCGTTTCTCCTTATCTCGTAAAATCGAAACTGCATATCATTACCATTGAAACTAAGAAGCCTTCCAGAAAATGATGTTTCTTCACCTATAAGGATTTTTATAACCTCAAGAACCTGGAGGTTTGCAATCAATGATGGAATGGGCCCAAGAACTCCAAGCCCTCTCTCCCCTTGAGGCCCTTCAGGATAAAAACAGGAGAGGCAAGGGGTCTTGCCGGGGATGATGGTTGTGATCATCCCCCGCAATCGTGAAACCCCTCCATAAACAAATGGGATTTTATATTTAACACAAGCAGAGTTAACTAAAAGTCTTGTCTCTGGATTATCCAATCCATCTACAACAACCTCAACACCCTCCATCAGAGCATGGATATTTGATTCTGTAATACGAATATATTGAGGCACGATCTCCACATTTGGATTTAACTTAGAGAGCCTCCTTTGAGCTACAAGAACCTTTTTTTTTCCTATATCCTCCTTACAATATAAAACCTGGCGATTCAGGTCTGACAATTCAACCTTATCAAAATCAACGATTGTTAGCTTTCCTATACCAGCGGCTGTCAGATATGTTGCTGAGGCACAGCCCAAACCACCAATCCCTGCAATCAACACGTGGGATGTCTTTAATCTTCTTTGCCCTTGCTCCCCGAACTCCGGGATGATAATCTGCCTCTGGTATCGAATCAGTTCGTCCCTTGATAACCCTTCTCGCTCCATAGCCATCAGCCATCCCAGCGCCAGTTCATCTTTATAACGATCGTATCCCCCTTTTTTAACTTCGTTTCAAGCCCTCTGGGTAAACTCACATAATTCTGACCGTTTATAATGATATCGTAATCAAAATCGATATCCTTTGTCCTGGGGTTGATGGGTTCAAAATCGATATTTGCCCTTTTATAATGCCGGGAGAGCTCGTTGAGGAGACCCCTCAGGGTTCCATCTTCGAGCTCCAGTTCTATAACACCCTTATCTTTGACCTCTGGCCATGGAGCAAACATCCAGGGCATAACAATATAGGGTAGTCCCTCACGTGTTATATCCTTATTTGGATTGACCTTTATTCGCAATTCTGTCAAACCTGGAATAACAAAGACTTTCATTGTTCTACTTCTTTTCCTTTTTTTCTTTCTCCTTTAATGCCCAATAGACCTTCTCAGGATGGGCTGGTAGATCTTTGATCCAAACACCGGCTGCATCATGTATTGCATTGATTACTGCCGGTGGTGCTGTGCATGTACTTCCTTCACTTGCCTCTTTCGCACCAAATGGACCGAATGGGTCATTTGTGATTACATGTATAACCTTTGTCATAGGTGCCTCATAGGCACGTGGAAGTTTATAGTCAACAAGGTTTGGATTAAGGGTTAAACCCTTATCCATCTTAAATTCGCAATAAAGTGCTGCACCAACACCAGGATGGTATGCCCCTCCTACAACCTGAGTATCCACTGCAGGGGGATTGAGCGGGAATCCACAGTCGTGAGCGATTACACTTTGGTTCGTGCATTTTACAACCCCTGTTTCGAGATCAACTTCAACCTCCTGGGCCTGGGCTGTAAAACTGTAATTTGTTCCAATATCTCCCATTCCTGTAGTGAAATCAGCCAGACCATAGGTGCTGATCCCTCTTGTTGATTGGCCACGTCCTATAATTACCATACCTGGTGTAGTATAGCAGGCCATCCTCACAAGCCTTGCCCAGGGTATGCTCTGCTCAGGATTGGATTTGACAAATGCCTTCTTATCCTTAATATCCATATCCTCAGGTTTTACACCAAACTCCTTGGCCGCTACCTCAAGAAGCTGTCGTTTAGCATCCTTGGCTGCGTTGATAGCTGCCTCTCCGGCAAGGACAGTAACCCTGCTTCCATATGTTCCCGGGTCAACCGGTGTATGGACTGTATCAACCCTTTTTATATCGATGTCCTCCAGACCAATCCCAAGAACCTCTGCAACCATTGCAGTGGTCACTGTATCCGAACCCTGCCCTACATCTGATGCACCGGTGATGTAATTCACACTTCCATCCTCACATATCCTTACCAACGCCGCACATGCATTGTGCCCACTTAGCTTTGTCCCGCTGAGATAGGCCCCACACGCAAACCCGACTCCATAGGCCTTATTCCCTTTTACCTTCTCTCTCTTTTTATACTCTTCCCAGTTTATCTGCCTGGCTGCCTTTTCTAAACACTCCTTAACCCCGCAGGTTGCCAGGTGTAGCTTATTTATCGTCTCATAGATCTTTCCCCGTTTTGGGTTATCTATTGCATTTCTCATCCTTATCTCAACAGGATCAATTCCAAGTTCCTCTGCAATCATATCCATCTGAACATCACCTGCAAACCTTGTGTGATAAATACCATGGCCTCTCATGGCTGCAGAACTCGGGTTATTTGTAAAATAACACCATACATCTGTCTTAAAATTGGGAAGTTCATAAGGTAAACCCATGCAGATACCTGTGAGGAAGTTACTCAGAGGACTCATTCGTGTATAGGCTCCACCATCTGAGATGATCTTTGTCTGAATCGCCTTAATTTTACCGTCCTTTGTTACACCTGTCTTTATTGTTATCCACATGGGATGACGTCTCAGACATGTGGTAAGCTCTTCAAATTGTGTATAGACTATCTTTACAGGCTTTCCAGTCTTCTTGGCAAGCATACAGGCAGAGAAATCACCATTGACCATATCATTCTTTGTCCCGCCGAAGTCTGCCCCGATGAAAGGCTGAATCACCCTCACATGACTCAGAGGAAGATTGAAACAGTTGGCAAGAATTCTATAAGGGAAATAAGGGCTTCCCTTTGCAGGATGAACTGTCAGGTGATTTGAATCAGGCCAGTAGGCAACAATTGCTGGTGGTTCGAGGTATCCCTTTGCCATCCGTGGTGTCTGGAATGTATCTTCTCTGACAAGATATGATTCCGCAAAACCCTTCTCAACATCGCCAAAGTTCCAGTGGTACTCAACACATATATTCCCAGGTCTCTCATCGTGGACAAGTGGGGCCCCTTCCTTCATTGCCTCAAATGGATCAAATACTCCTGGAAGGGGTTCATATTCGACTTCAATCAACTCACATGCCTCCTCAGCAGTATCTTCATCAATGGCTGCAACCGCTGCCACCCCTTCATATAAATATCTCACCTTCTTTGTAGCTAAGGGCTCCTCATCTCTCGTCTCACGGCTCCAGCCCCATTTAAAGCCTCCAAAGTCCTTTCCCGTGATTATCCCCTTTACTCCTAACAATCTCTCAGCCTTGCTCGTATCTATGTTTAAGATCCTCGCATGGGCATAAGGGCTCCTTTTGACCTTTCCCCAGAGCATGTCCGCAACTTCAATATCAGCCGCATACTTGGCTTCACCTGTCACCTTCAATATTGCGTCCACACGAGGTATGGGTTTTCCAATAATAGAATACTCCTCTTCTTTTAAAATAACCGATGGTTTTTCCCTCTTTGTCTCTCTCTTCTTAGCCATCTTCCTATTCACCCCCTCGCATTTTTTCTGCTGCAATCTCTACAGCCTCTATCTGTTTTGCGTAGCCCACATCAGCACATAGAACTCCCTGCATGGCTACTCTCACCTCTTCACGGGTAGGATTAGGGTTCTCATCTAACAATGCCTTTGCCATCAAAACCCTTCCAGGGATACAGAATCCACATTCAATCGCTCCATGCTTGACAAAGGTCTCCTGAATTGGATGAAGTTTTCCCCCCTGAGCCAACCCTTCAATTGTTGTCACTGAGTGGCCATTAGCCTGAAGAGCGAGTATTGAACACGACCTCACTGCCATACCATCCATAATCACAGTGCAGACCCCGCAGGTGCTCTCCAGACAGCCCCTCTTTACACCTGTCAATTTTAAATCATTCCTTAAGACATCACTGAGAAGGGCCTTTGGTTTTACCTTAAGTTCAAAAAGTTTCCCATTCACAGTGATCTTCAAATCCTTGGGTTCACCTTTCATCTTACACCTCCTTTAGCCCTTTCGAGGGCCTTAAGACCAACCCTCTTGACAAAGACCTTAACCATTTCCCTTCTATATGCCGCTGATGCATGAACATCAGAATTTGGATCAACCTCTTCAGAAGCAATACGACCTGCCTCAATGAGAAGGTCTTCATTTATAACCTTCCCGATTAATAAGCCTTCTGCCTTCTTTGGCCTGAATGGAATAGATGCAACATTGCTCAGGGCAATTCTTACATCCTCGCAGATACCATCCCCGGGTGCAAGTGTTATAGAGACTGCTGCTCCTACAATACCTGAATCACCCTGCATCACCATCAATTTCTCATGAGCAACACCTGTTCGGGGTTTTGGAATTGGGATATGAACCTCCGTAAGCATTTCATCTGGTGCAAGGTCAACCTCGAGTAAATCCTTTGAAAAGTTCTCCATAGAGATTACCCTTTCACCACTGAGGCTATTGACCTTCAGCTCTGCGTTCAGGGCGATTAAGACCACTGCAGGGTCTCCAGCAGGGTCTCCGTGACAGAGATTGCCTCCTATGGTTCCCCAATTTCGTGTCTGAATCGTTGCCAGATTCAATTCCATCTCACTAAGTACCCTGAAGTGGCTCTGAATAATGGAAGACTTCTCTATCTTTCGATGGGTACTTAGTGATCCAATTCTCAGACCATCCTTTTCATTATAACGGATGTAATCAAGGGAG
>JBBITW010000152.1:0-8342 GCA_037440525.1 Deltaproteobacteria bacterium | reverse complement strand
CGGTAAGCCATAGAGGTTGCCCCTACATTAAAATAAATCCTCTTTTAACTTTTCGGCTGAGATAAAATGGATACCCTGCATACCTAAAGAGACGGCCACTTCGACATGTTTTTTTATGTCGTCGATGAAAAGGATTCTTTTAGGTTCAACCGATGCCCATTTTATTGCAATTTGATAAATCTCAATTGCAGGCTTCTTAAATCCAACTTCATGGGAAAGAATCCATTTATCAAAGACCTTGATGACATGAAATTTTGATAGAATGTATTCGAAGTGGAGGGGGTTGGTATTTGAAAGAAGACAAAGCCTCTTTTTCCCCCTCAAAGAGTATATGATTTCAGATACCTTTTCATCTTCCCAGAAGATATCATTCCAGATAGGAACAAATTCTTTAAATGATATGGATAGGCTCAAAGATTCTTTTAGTGATTCGAAAAATTTTAGAGAAGAAACCTTTCCAACTTCATAGCCATTTATCGCCCCTTTCCCAAAATCAAAGAGAAAATTGAATATTGTCTCAGGGTCTCTAAATTGTTCATTTTCAGAAAATCTTGAGAGCTTTTCTGCGATTTGATAGTGGTTAAAAGGTAGAATTACATTGCCCAGATCAAAGATAATCAATTCGATTGGATTCTTCTCCATCCTGGTTATTTCCCATTTCTTTTATTAAAAGAAGGCTTAAAGTATTGGGCTATTGCCTTAGTAAGGGCTGGGATAGTATATTCACTGGGCTGTATCTGGACAGTAAGCCCTGAATCCCTTGCTGTTTTAGAAGTAATAGGCCCAATACATGCAATAAGAATATTTTTTAAGAGTCTTTTAAGATTTTCTCCTTTTAGAAGTTGAACAAAGTGCGTAACAGTAGAAGAGGATGTAAAGGCAATAACATCGATCTCTTCATCTTCGAGAATCCTTTTTAATCTCCCTGCCCCTTTTGGTTTTATAGTTCGATAAGTCTCAACGACTTTAACCTCCGCCCCAAGCTTATTTAGACCTACCGGAAGGATATCCCTTGCCTTTTTGGCCCTTGCGATAAGGATTCTTCTCCCGGAAATTCCCTTTTTCTCAAATCCTTTAAGGATTGCCTCGGCAATAAATTCTTTGGGCATATAATTAACACGAATCCCTCTTTTCACTATCTGATCAGCTGTAGCAGGACCAATTGCACAGATCTTAATGGATGGGGGCAATAGATCTTTCCCCTTTTCCTCTAACCTTTGAAAAAAGAAATTTACGCCATTAGCACTTGTAAATATGATCCAGTGGAAGGATTCTAAATTCGCTATTGCATTGTCAACCCCCTTCCAGCTTGAGGGAGGAGAAATCTCAATTGTAGGAAATTCGATTACCTTTGCACCGAGGTTCATAAGCATTTTTGCAAAGGCAGATGATTGATCACGGGCACGGGTTATTAATATCTTTTTTCCAAAAAGTGGTCTATCCTTCATTTCCTATCTTATATATCTCCCTGAGAATCTCTTCTGCACCTTCTTTCAAGAGCCTCTCTGCCAATTCAATACCAAGAGACTCAGCCTTTTCTATCGGTCCTTCAATGTATCTTCTCAAGATTTTTTTGCCATCGATTGTCCCTACCATCCCCTCGAGTTTTAAAACCCCCTCGGCAACCCTGCCGAGGGCTGCTATGGGAACCTGACACCCACCTCCCAATCTCTTAAGAAATGACCTCTCGGAGGTTAGAGAGATGGATGTTTCTTCGTCATTGAGAAAGCCAATCTTTTCATGAACCTCTTTGTCTTCAATCCTTGTCTCGATACCCAATGCACCTTGTCCAATCGCAGGCAGGAGGATTTCCACAGGGATGATCTCTGTGATTCTTTCTTCAAGTCCAAGCCTCTTTACCCCTGCATATGCCAATACAATTCCGTCAAACTCCATTGATTCAAGCTTTCTTAATCGGGTGTCTAAATTTCCCCTGAGAGGAATCACTGAGAGATCAGCTCTGAAATGTAGAAGCTGGGATTGCCTTCTCAGACTGCTTGTTCCGACCCTTGCTCCATGGTGAAGAGCCTTCAAGCCCACTCCTTCTTTTGAAATAAGCACATCCCTCGGATCTTCCCTTTTCGTAATAACCCCGAGATGAAGCCCTTCGGGTAATTCAGTAGGAACATCTTTAATGCTATGGACAGCAAGATCTATACTTTTTCGAATCAATGCCTCTTCTATCTCTTTAACGAAAAGACCCTTTCCTCCTATCTTTGAAAGAGGGGAATTTTGAATCTTATCTCCTGTTGTTTTAATTTTGATAATTGTTACCCGCAGATCAGGATATCTCTCCGCCAGTCTATCCTTTACCCAGTTTGCCTGAAAGAGGGCAAGCTTGCTTGCTCGGGTTCCAATCTTAAGCCCTTTTTCGCTCATTTGATCCTGACATCCCTTAGGAATTGGGCACACTCTTCAGGGAGTGTGGTGTTGATATAGATACCTGTTCCTATCTCAAATCCTGCAGGGGTTGTTAGCTTTGGGACAATGACAACATACCAGTGGTGATATTTCACATCACTGTCTTCTATAGGGGATGAGCGGATTATGTAATTATAGTCAGGATCGTTAAGGCCTATGTAAAGTCTTTTGAGTGTTTCCTGAAGCACAGAGGCGAAGTCTTCGAGTTCATTGTCAGAGATGGTATTGAATGAAGAACGATGGATCTTTGGATAGATACGGGTTTCGAAAGGAGAGCGTGAAGCAAATGGACATATTACAAGAAAGTATTCTGATTCGCTGACAACTCGAACGTTCTGATTCTTCTCTTCTTCTATCATACCGCAATAGATACAGTCTCCATAGGTATCACAGGCAAGCTGGGATTGATAAAGAGGGTTTCTAACATAGGGGGGTACAATTGGTGTTGCAATGATTTGTGAATGGGGATGTTCAAGGGAGGTGCCGGCCTTCTCTCCATAGTTTCTGAATATTGTAATTAGCTCAAGATCTTTTATCTTAGAGATATTGAGGGCCCTTTCCCTGTAAGCAAAGACCGTATTTCTTACTTCTGTTTGCTCCATAGTTGCAATAGTTCGATTATGAAAAGGACTTTCAATAACCACTTCAGCCACCCCATATCCACCCACCTTGAGGAAACGTCCATCGTGTTTACGTTCTGTTGTCAGATTACTCTGAAGTGCTGCAAACTTATTTGGTACAACACGAAGTGACCAGTTGCCGTTCTTCTTGATTGAGAAGACCGTAGGAGGGGTCATGGACTCGTTTCCAGGGCAGAAAGGACAATCTTCCTTATACTGGGGTAAGGGATCTCTTGCTACCTTTTTTTGAACAAAGTTGTCAGGCCTTTTTGCCCTCTCTGTTGCAATAATCACCCATTCTTTGGATACCATATTCTGCCTAAATTCTGGCATTTTGTTCCTCCTTTTCTTCATCCTCAGGTTTTTCCTCCGATGGTTTGGATGAATCTTCAGAGAGCCCGAATATGTTTCTAACAGTGTCTATATAAAGTTCAGAAAGGGCTTCTTCGTGGTTCTGTTTTAGAAGGGTAGTTGGACTATGTAATATCTTATTTATAATGGCCCTCGTGAGTGCATCTAAAGATTTTTTTTCCTCTTCAGAAAAATGAGGATGAAGAGAGAGGGTTTTTTCTAACTCCCTTTTCCTTATCTCATCGAATTTCTTCCTTAATGCAATGATAGTGGGTGTAATTTCAAGAGATCGATACCAGTTTACGAATTTAACCACTTCTTCCGAAACGATGGCCTCTGCCTTTTGTGCCTCCTTCTGGCGGTCCTTAATGTTTTCATTTGCAACCTTTTGTAGATCATCAATATTATAGAGATATACATTCTCGATATTTCCAACCTTTGGTTCGATATTCCTTGGATCAGCAATATCGATAAAGAAGATAGGCCTCTGTTTTCGCTCCCTCATGGCCTTTGAAACCTGCTCATGTTGTATTAAATATGTGGGTGAATCTGTAGCGCTTATAACGATGTCTACCCTTTTTAAGCCTTGATTGATTTCTTCAAAGGCAATGGCCTCTCCACCAAACTCCTTAGCGAGCTCTATGGCCCTTTCATAAGTTCTATTTGCAATCATGATTTTTTCAACCCCACCTGAGATGAGGTATCGAGCTGCCAATTCGCTCATCTCACCTGCGCCAATCAACAGGACAGTCCTTTTTTCAAGACTTCCAAAGATTTTTTTAGCCAGCTCAACCGCTATAGAACTTACAGAGACTGCACTGTTGCTTATCCTGGTCTCGCTCCTTATCCTCTTTGCCACATGGAAGGCACGATGCATGAGCCGATGAAGGATTAGACCAGAAGTTTTTGATTCAACTGCCATATTATAAGCAGATTTTATCTGCCCTAAGATCTGTGGTTCCCCAACAACCATTGAATCAAGACTTGAAGCTACCCGGAAGATATGTCTTACAGCCTCATCCCCTTTAAGGAAATAAAGCCCCTTTTCAAAATCTTTTAGAGGCAGGCTGTGGTATTGAGAGAGAAAATTTTTCAGTTCCCTGAAGGCATTTTCAGATTCTCTGACCAGGGCATATATCTCCACACGATTGCAAGTCGAAATGATCATGCTTTCTTTTAAAGATGGAAGGGAATTTGCCTGAAGTAGGGCCTTCTCCATATCCGATTCCTTGAATGCAAGTCTTTCCCGAATCTCAATGGGTGTGGTCTTATGATTTAATCCTATAACAATAAGTTCAGCCATATTAATAAAAAAGATTATAAACGAGCTCTATCCTGTCACTGTTGATAAACCTTTTACCAGTTTGAGTATTTATGAAGCCCCGGGAGAATAAGATTGACACCTAAAAATGTGAAAAGCACTGCCAGAAATCCGACAATTGCCATGATTGCTGCCTTCCTTCCCCTCCAGCCCACTGTGAGGCGCTGGTGAAGGAGTGCTGCATAGAGAAACCATGTAATAAGTGACCAGGTCTCCTTAGGGTCCCAGCCCCAGTAGCGGCCCCATGCATACTCTGCCCATATCGCCCCAGTAATGATTCCCAGGGTTAAGAGAGGAAAGCCAAAGGTTAGGGATTGGTAATTTAGGTCATCAAGTACCTTTAGAGGGGGGAGCCTCTTCGTGATAGGTCCCATCCTTTTTGATTTTAATTGATGCTCTTGAATCAGATACATCACCCCGCAACAGAAAGTTAAGGTAAATATGGCATTACCTAAGAATGCAAAGACCACATGAAAGGGGTGCCAGAAACTTCTAAGCACCGGGGCAAGAGGAAAAATCTCCTTTGGTAGAGCAAAGGCAAATAGCATTAGAATTAGTGCAATAGGTGTGAGAAAAGAACCCAGGACCTTTATCCTGTATTTTAGACTTGCTACGATAAGAACACCAATGATCATCCATGCAAAGAATGAGAGGGATTCATGGAGATTGGTAACAGGTGTATAACCTGCTTCAAGATATCTTGTTATAAGGGCAAGGCTATGAGAGGCAAATCCAAGAGAGACAATGATGATGGCAGATTTAGAGAGGGATTCTTTTAGGAAGATTATATAGGTTAAATAAGCCAGTGTTCCAAGTAGATATAGAATTGATGCAATCTTGAAAAAATAGATATTCATATTTTTTATATTAACACTTTTTATATAGGTTTTAAATATCAGTATTTCCAGATAGGAGGTCGTTTGTAAATTCAAATTCCATCCACTTCTTTATGGGAAGTCGACAGGGAGAAGATGGCAGTTTATAGAATCCCATTCATTTTTGGGAACAATATAATATCTCACTTGGTAAAAAATCTGATTTATTTTATTCCCCGACAATTCACCTTCAAGTTGAGATTTTAATCTCTCCAGCTCAATCTTTGCCCCCGATTGAACAATTTCTTCAAACCCATTTTCATTTTTTATCAAATAAAACAAATCCATTTAAATCCCTAATAATTCATGGTTCTTCTAAATTTCGTTGCCAAAAAGGATTCGAGGATTCCGGGATTCAGGGGTTTAGGTGTTTATTTTCTTCCGATAGAATCGGATTCTCTTCTGGCGGAAATGATTCTATTTTATACGAAACTGATAATAAAGCCCTTATTATCTACGATATTAGTCCATATCTTTTTTTCTCTTGAATCCTTGACTCCTTGATCCCTTGAATCCCTATCATCTTAGCAACTTTTTGTAGATGATCCAAATCCATTTTTCATTAAATTCTTGCCCCGAGTTTATAACCTTCATGTATAGCAGTATTCATTCCTCGAGGTAAAATACTATCCCCTATGATATAAAGCTCGTCTGTTAAGTATTCCAATTCTGTTAAGAGATTATTTATGGGTATTCTTGGTCCAGCTAAAATAACCTTATCCACTTCTAACAGAAATTGGTCACCTTTGATATTTTTAATTTTAACGCTATTATCATTTATCTCAATGACCTTAGATTCATTTAGAACTTTTATGTTAAACTTTTTCACCCATGCCGCATGTCTCCATTTAAATGCTGTACTCACGTCCACATCCACCTGTCTATCTTCGGTAACAATCCAGACCTGATTCCCCAGGGAAGCAAGATACTCTCCTGAGACGAGACCAACTTTCCCCCCTCCAATAACTATTATTCTCTCACCACTAAATTTGAGATTATTTTCAAGAACATCAAAAGCTAAGTAAACTATTGATTTATCGATCCCTAAAATATTTTGCCTCTCTATTGTTGCCCCCGTAGCCACTACAACCACATCAGGTAGAATTTCTCGACATATTCTTTTACCAAATTCGGTCCCGAGAATTACCTTAACCCCATTCTTTTTAAGCTGGTTTTCATAATAATTAATCAATCTTAATAAATTTTCTCCTCCTTCCACCTCCTTCGAAGCAGAAAGCAGTTGTCCACCAACCCTATCTTTCTTCTCGTAAAGAATCACCTCATGTCCTCTCTTGGAAGAGGCGATTGCACACTCCATCCCCGAAATACCTCCTCCCACAACAATCACCCTCTTTTTTCTTATATTTGGTTTTATATAATACTCAGGTTCAACCTCATGACCGAGTAAGGGATTTACAGTACATATATAGGGTTTATTTGCAAACAGTTTGGAGAGGCAGATAAGGCAACCTATACAGGGTTTTATCTCCTCTACTCTGTTTTGGGCAATCTTCTCTATAATTTCTGGATCTGCCAATCCCGGACGGCATATTTCCCAGAAGTCTATCAAACCCTCTCCAAGTGCATTATTGGCCAAATTTGGATCAGCTAATCGAGGGCCAAAGGCAATAGGGACTTTCTTGATACGTTCTTTCGCTTTTTTAGCAATTGGTAGCCAGTGTTCATATGGGACATCCCTTCCCAATGCACCACTTCTTGATTCATGCCAGCCTATTACAATACTAATAAGATCAACACCTGATGACTCAGCCATTTCCATAAATAAGATACATTCTTCGTCAGTATTTCCACTATATTCATCCATTAGCTCAGTGCCATTGAGTCTAACGGAGAGTAGGAAATCATCACCACATAACCTTTTTATCGCTTTTATGGTCTCCACCATGAATCTACCTCTATTTTCTGGAGATCCACCCCATTCGTCCTTGCGTCTATTCGTAAATGGAGAGAGAAAGTTAGAGAGGAGGTAACCCATAAAACTTGTTATCTCCACACCCTCGAACCCGGCTTTTTTTGCCCTTAATGAGGCCTCAGCATGATCTTGAATTGCTTCATAAATTTGTTCCACACTCATCTCATGAGGTGGGCGGAAATGTTTTAATGTCTGTTCAACTGGAGATGGTTGGATGCAGTAATCTAAATCAATCCCTCCATATCTTCCGCCATGAAGAATCTGCTGGATGGCTATGGCACCACTGCTGTGAAAAATATCGGCTACCTTCTTCAACCCAGGAATATATTTGTCATCGTTGATGCTGATCTGAGTTGAATATGCCTTACCAAGACCAATCTTATCTGGATAGGCACCTTGATTGGTAATTATCCCGCAGCCCATTTTTGCAATCACTCTATCACGTGCATACTCCCTTTCACTGTAGGATCCATCTCTATTATTAAAATTTGATACACAGCATGCTGCCCATTTTATCCTGTTAAGAGTCTCATATTTTCCAATCTTCCCTTTGGCAAATATATTAGAAAAATTTTTTGGTATAGCTGAAAAATCCATAAATTCTCCTTTAATATAAGAGTTATATTTTTCTCAATATCTTGATATAATTCAATATAATTACCCCGAAAGTTTGTCAAGTAATTTATAAGAGATCTCTGATAAAATCCATTATTTTCCCCTCACCCATTCCCTCTCCCCAGAGAGGCTATGTCGGAATGTCATTCTGAGGCTTTAGCCGAAGAATCTATATTTTATAAGGGTTCGAATTCTATAGATTCCTC
>JBBITW010000151.1:0-8359 GCA_037440525.1 Deltaproteobacteria bacterium | reverse complement strand
ATCACCAATATTATTTGACAAAATAAACCTCTGTCATGGATAATAAAATTTCTAAGTGAGCAAAGATATGAAGGCCAATAAAAGGGTCCTGGCAATTTTAAGTGCAGGTCATTTCGTCGTGGATTTGAACCAGGGTGCATTGCCTGCACTCCTTCCATTTTTTAAGGAGACCCTCCACCTATCCTATACAATGGCAGGGACAATCATGCTCTTTGCAAATCTAACCTCCTCCATAATCCAGCCTGCATTTGGTCACCTCTCTGATAGACGTTCTCTGGAATGGTTTTTACCCCTATCCCCTTTGATTGCATGCCTTGGAATTTCATTAACAGGTATTATACCAAACTACTTTCTGCTTATTATCTGTGTTATTATAAGTGGTATAGGGATAGCATGCTTTCATCCTGAAGGATTTAAAACCGCCTACTTTTTTACAGGAGAGAAGAAGGCCACAGGAATGTCTCTCTTTGCAGTTGGTGGAAACCTCGGGATAGCTATAGGACCGATCTGGGGGCTCCTGCTAATAACCTCATTCAATATGAAAGGCACCCTCGGAATGATTTTACCAGGGGTATTGGTCTTCGTATTTCTATTTCTAAATATGTCTATGGTTAGAACATCAGAAGGCCATGAACATAAAAGGCCCGAAGGAGGGATAAAAAGGCCTCTAACAAAGATTCAAAAAAAATCTTTTCTGCTTCTTATCTGTGTTGGAACAATAAGGGCACTTACACAGATTGGTATGGCAACATATATACCGTTTTACTATATCAATTATCTAAAGGGTAACCCTCTTTATGCAGGAAAACTCGTATCAACATTCCTGATTTCTGGGGCCTTTGGAACACTCATCGGTGCCCCTCTGGCTGATCGATGGGGTCATAAAAAATATTTGCTATTTAGCTTAATATCCTCCTTTCCTTTTTTTATCATCTTCTATCATAGCAAGGGTCTTATGACATTCCTCTTTCTGGCAATTTTAGGCATGGTCTTGATATCCTCTTTCCCGCTCACAACATTAATGGCACAGAATCTCCTTCCACAGCATCTTGGTCTTGCCTCTGGAATGATGATCGGATTTACTATAAGTGCAGGAGGAGTAGGGGTTACACTTCTTGGTGTCATTGCTGATACCTGGGGAGTTCCGATGGCATTAAAAATTATATTCATTCTTCCTTTAATCGCCTTCTTCATTGCCCTATTTATAAAATATCCTTTGCAAAAGACCGTATGAGAGGTGAAAAGATGGCAACAATTCTTGTAACTGGAGGGGCAGGTTTCATAGGTTCTCATCTCTGTAGCCAGTTGCTAAAAGAGGAACATAGTGTTATCTGCCTCGATAACTTCGATAGCTTTTATGATCCCGATATCAAACTCAAAAATGTGGAGGAGGTAAGAAAGGCATATCCAGGCCGATTCTCTCTCATAACAGGAGATATTCGCAGTCCTGATCACCTCCAGGAGATCTTTAAAAAAAACAAAATAGATACGGTCATCCACCTTGCTGCCCGTGCAGGGGTAAGACCATCTATCTCAGATCCTGTTCTCTATGAAGATGTAAATATCCGTGGGACAATCACACTTCTTGAGGCATGTAAAATATACGGGGTTAAAGACTTCGTCTTTGCCTCCTCATCATCTGTCTATGGCGAAAATCAAAGAATACCATTCTCAGAGGATGATCACGATCTAAAACCCATTTCACCTTATGGTGTAACAAAGATGGCAGGAGAGCTTATCTGTTATTCGTACCATCATCTTTATAAATTCAATATCTCATGCCTTCGAATCTTTACTGCCTATGGTCCAAGGCAGAGACCTGAGATGGCAATTCATAAATTTACCAGGTTGATTGACCTCGGGAAAGAGATTCCAGTATATGGAGATGGATCATCAAGAAGGGATTATACTTACATAGATGATCTGATAGAAGGAATCATGGCTGCTATTCGTAAAAACAGTGGTTTTGAGATTTATAATCTTGGGGAATCCCAGACAACATCTATAAGAGAACTTATCCAATTAATTGAAGAATTCCTCTCAAAGAAGGCAAATATAAAAACCTTAGACCCTCAACCAGGTGATGTCTCCATCACTTATGCTGATATCACAAAGGCAGTTAGGATGCTCGGATATCAACCAAAGATCAAAATTGAGGAGGGGATAAAAAGATTTGTGAGTTGGTATAAAAAGAAATAGAGATATAAGTTAAATTTCACTATCTCTTTTTCTTCTTGTTCCTCTCATATATTATTCTTAAGCCCTCAAGTGTAAGAAATTCATTTACCTCTTCAATAGTCTCTGATTCCCCTGCAATTAAGGAGGCCAATCCACCTGTGGCAATCACCCTTGGATTTGATCTTACCTCCTTCTTCATCCGCCTGACGATTTCGTCAACTAAGCCAACATATCCGAAAAAGATACCTGACTGCATGCTGTGAACAGTGTTTCTTCCAACAATCCTTCTTGGCTTGATAATCTCTACCCGGGGAAGCTTAGATGTCCTCTGAAATAATGCCTCAGCAGAGATTCCAATCCCCGGGGCAATAACACCACCTATATACTCACCTCTTGGTGAGATATAATCAAATGTTGTAGCCGTTCCAAAGTCCACGACGATTGTGCTCCTCTTATATTTCTCATAAGCAGCAATGGCATTGACAATTCTATCTGCACCTACTTCTGAGGGATTATCATAAAGTATTGGCATCCCTGTTTCAATCTCAGGTGAAACGATGATTGGTTTCACCCAGAAATATTTTTCTGCCATTCCCTGCAACATATCAAGGACAGGAGGAACCACAGAGGAGATGATCATCCCTTCAAAATCGAGAAAATCTATATGGTCAAAGAGGAATAGGTCACGAAAGAGTATCCCCCATTCATCAGAAGTCTTTTCCCTCTCCGTTCCAATTCGCCAATGGTCGACCAAAACATCTCCATCATAGACTCCAAGAACTGTATTTGTATTTCCTACATCAATAACAAGAAGCATAGAATCTCCTCCAAACTAAGAAATGGATATTTGTGTCCCTTTAATCTCACTTCCTACTTCCAATTTCTTATTCTAATTTTTCAATTATATATTCCAAATCTCCTGCAATTACCCTCCTTCTTCTCCCATCTTCCATTTTTAAAATCAATGCCCCATCGGAGTCGACATCAACACAAAAACCTACCAATACCTCACCAAAGGATTTAATCTTTATCTTTTTCCCCTTTATTTTAGCCTTCTCCCTCCATGCTTTAAGAATCTGGCCTTCGCCCTTTTTTAAAAAGATTTTATACCAATTCTCTAAATCCTCAAGAAGGCAAGAGAGAAGTTCTTTTCTTGAAATCTCTACCCCTTTTTCAATCTTAAGGGAAGTGGCTGTATAACGAAACTCTTCAGGAAACATTGCTTCATCCATATTTACGTTTATACCTATGCCTAAAATAATAAAATTTATCCTATCCATCTCTGAATGAATCTCACTGAGAATCCCTGCAACCTTTCGCTGACGCAAAAGAATATCATTTGGCCATTTTATTTCGGGCAAAAGACCAGATGATCTCTCAATAGCCTCTGCTGTAGCAACCGCAGTAACGAGGGTTATAAGTGGTGCCTGATTGGGAGGGATTCGGGGCCTAAGAATTACTGAGCAATATATGTTTTTGAGTGGTGGAGAAAACCATCTCCTTCCCAACCTTCCTCTTCCACCCTCCTGCATCTCTGCTATCACAACCTCACCCTCCTCAGCCCCAAGGAGTGCAAGTTCGTAGGCCTTTGAGTTCGTTGAATCTATCCTATTAAACCAGTGAATCCTTCTACCCAGTAGTTCTGTTTTTAAAATCGGCTTAACCTCCAATGGAATGAGGAGATCAGGGGAACGAATGAATCTGTATCCCAATCGTCTCGATGCCTCAATTTCATATCCCTTTGCCCTTAATGAGTTTACCCTTTTCCAGATTGCCGTTCTTGAAACATCAAGTTGACGGCTGATCTCTTCGCCTGAGAGAAAATCTGAATCACATTCTTTCAGGAGTTTAAGGATTTGCTCATCCATCATATTAAGGTTTCCAAAATAATTCCCTGAAGAGGCCACCCCTTTTGTGGTAGTTTTGAAAAAGGTTTATCCTAACTTATTACTTTGTCGTAGTGGGAAAATTGCATGGAGAAGGTTCCACGGCCTTGTGTAAGAGATCTGAGATCTGTTGAATAACCAAACATACGGGTGAGAGGGGAAAAGGCCTTTATTAATATTATTTTCCCTTTTGTATTGATGGCCTCCACTGAGCTCTTCCTCGCCTTAAGGTCTCCCACTACCTCACCCAAAAACTCCTCAGGGACCAATATATTTACCTCCATGATAGGTTCCATCAAGACAGGCTTTCCCTTTCGACAACCATCCCTTAAGGCATTGGATGATGCAATTTTTAAAGCGAGCATGGATGGATGGCCTGGATCAAAATTGACCTTTAACAATGTAACACGAATATCCGTTAATGGATATCCCATAACCACTCCTACCATCGATCCTTCCTTCACACCTTCCTCAATGGCAACAAATCCTTCATTCGGTAGAATCCCCTCTGGAACCTCAGAGTGAAACTCTATCCCTCTGCCACGACCATTGGGTGAGATTCGTAAAAAGACCTCTCCAAAGTGTCTTACCTCCTCTATTTCCTTCAGAAAACTGGAAGAGGCCTCCACCTCTTCTTCTATTGTCTCGCGATAGACTACCTGCGGCCTGCCGACATTAACCTCAAGGTTATACTCTCTATTGATTCGATTGATCAAAACGTCCAGATGTAGTTCTCCCATCCCGGAGATTATAGTCTGTCCTGTATCTTCATCAAATTTTACACAAAATGTTGGATCTTCCTCGCTTAACCTCTCAAGTGCCTGAGAGAGCCTTTCCTGATCTCGATTGGCCTTTGGTTCTACAGCAACTGACATAACAGGTTTATAAAAATCGATAGGTTCAAGCAAGATTGGATGGACTCGCTCGCAGAGGGAATCTCCAGTTGTGGTCTCCTTTAAACCCATAACAGCCACAATTTCTCCACTCTTTGCCTCTTCAATTCGAATGCGGTGATTTGCATGCATCTCGAATATTCTCGATATCTTCTCAAATTTCTTTAAACGTGGGTTATAGACCTCCATCCCTACCCTGAGGATACCTGAATAGATTCTAATATATACAAGTTTTCTCCCTTCATCCATCATCACCTTGAATGCGAGGGCAGAAAAGTGTTCTTCATCACTGGCCCTTCTCACCACCTCTTCTCCTGTATCAGGGTTCTTTCCCCTTACAGGTGGAATATCTAATGGAGAGGGAAGAAAATTCACAATTCCATCAAGCAGGGGTTGAATACCCTGATTTCTCAGGGCAGCACCGCAGAGGACAGGAACAGCCCTCATCGAAATGGTTGCACCCCTCAATGTGGCTTTCATCTCAGCCTCGGAAATCTCTTCTCCGTTTATGTATTTCTCCATAATATGGTCATTCAGTTCAGCAAGCGATTCCATCAGCTTTGATCTCCAATCAAAGGCTATTTCTTCCAGTCCCTTTGGAATTGAAACCTCCCTATAATCGATGCCCATACTGTATTCATCCCATATGATTCCTTTCATTCTAAAAAGATCTATCACTCCAACAAATCGATCCTGCATTAACATCGGGATTTGGATGGCTATGGGATTTGTTCCCAATCTTTCCTTCATCATTTCAATTGTCCCGAAGAAATCTGCTCCAATTCTATCCATCTTATTTATAAAGGCCAATTTTGGAACCCCATATTTATCTGCCTGATGCCAAACTGTTTCGGACTGAGGTTCTACCCCTTCAACAGCGCTGAAGATTGCGATGGCTCCATCAAGAACCCTGAGTGAACGCTCCACCTCAATTGTAAAGTCCACATGGCCTGGTGTATCAATAATATGAATTATATATCCCTTCCATTCAACGTTTGTTACTGCAGAGGTAATTGTAATACCTCTCTCCTGCTCCTGCTCCATCCAATCCATTACGGCTGTGCCCTCATCGACCTCCCCCATACGATGGATCTTCTTGGTATAGAAGAGCACCCTTTCGGTGACAGTGGTCTTGCCTGCATCGATATGTGCCATGAATCCAATATTTCGGGTTTTGGAAAGCCGCTTCTCTCCAGCCATTTTGATTCATTTGAAAATCATATAAATATATTTATGCAATATTAAAAGGATTTTTTATAAATGTCAAAACAGTTACAAAAGGTTTTAAAACCCTCCTTCCCCAATATTTAAAAGAATTTTTAAGAATTCTTTAAAAGAGAGCTCTGAAAAAGTCATTGAAAGACTGGGGAGGTTGGGTTCCAAACCCTTCGAAGAAAAAGGGTCATGAAAAAGGGTCAGGTCTACACATTTGACAATATTAAATCACTTTTAATTTTCTCAATCTTTACTTTAAGTTTTGTGTCCTTATCTAATATCTGCTCAAAGCGACGACTAATCTGTGAAACTGCTGATTCACTTATACCGAAATAATCACCTATCTCTTTTATTGACCCTAATTTACCTAATTTACTGAGTGATTTGTTAGCAGCTTAATTTTTTGCCTCTATCAGCTTACCACTTACAAATTTATGAATTATGCTGGAAACATATGTCTGATACGGCAAGCCCTCACTTACTGCTTTTTTTTCAATTCAGTTAAGTCTCTTTCGGAAATTCTTATGTTTAGTCTTTTATCTTTCCTTAAAGTGTTTCTTGCATACATCATTAGTTCCGCTTTCCTCTTTGAAAGGTTTTTTACTGGAACCCATTCACCTTTTTCAAAACTGTCTAATATTTCTTTTTCTTCTTTAGTTAATTTAGCTTTCATTTCTCTCCTCCAAAATAAATATCTGTTGCCTTCCTGCTGGGAATAATAGTCTTCAGGAATATTTCTTCCGAATCCTCAACATAAGGAACAAGGTATGCATAATTGTTTATTCCGATTACCATTATCCGCTGTTCTGGATACCGCTTCTGATTGGGATGTATATAATCATCCAAAATGTCACCTTTTTCAATATAGAAAACAATATCCTCAAAACAAATACCTCTTGATTCTTTCAGTTTCAGACTCTTTTCTGAATTCCAGGGGATTCATTATACTACAGTGAGCAAAGTGGTTAAGGAGATAGCATCCCGCACTTGATGCGGGGGATGGGGCAATTCGACGAAGTCGTTGCGAGCCCGAAGGGCGTGAGAATCTCATAGATTCCTCGCTTCGCTCGGAATGACAATTTGGTTGAGATTGCCTCCCCTTATTTTAAAGGGAGGTATGGAGGGGTTAATTGATTAAGGACTTTTTTAGAACTCTCTTGAACTTCCAAATATTATTTGATTACTGGTGAGAATAAAAAATGAGCTAACTTATTGAAATTATTGGTGGAGGCGGCGGGAATCGAACCCGCGTCCGGAAACCTTCCGTAAGGGTTTCTACATACATAGCCTGTGTTTTAAATTCACTCCCCTGAGCTCCCACAGGCAGGATTTCAGAAGAGTTAGCTTATGGAGTTTCGCCCCTCTCCTATAAGCATCGGAGAAGGACTATCCTGTATTTCTGACATCCCATTTCTGCCCTACAGGAGAAGGCAGAAGGGACGCTGGCTGCGATTATGCAGCCAGGGCATAATCGTAGTTGGCTGCGATTATGTTTAAACCCCATTTGTTTAACGAGCCAATGGGACCTCGGTATGCAACCCTTACGTCAACGATCCCCGTCGAACCCTTTTCGCCCCCTTTCCAACTCCCTTTGAACTGCCTTTTGTTTAAGAGTCTCACGCTTATCATACAATTTCTTCCCCTTTGCCAATCCCAATTCAACCTTTGCCTTCCCATTTGAAAAATAAAGACGAAGGGGAATAAGCGTAAAACCCTTCTCTTGAACCTTTCCAATTAGACGTTTTATCTCCCTCTTATGAAGGAGGAGCTTCCTTGTCCTAAGAGGTTCATGGTTAAACCTATTGGCATGGCTATAAGGACTGATGTGTGCATCAACCAAAAAGACCTCTCCACCCTTGATCTTTGCATAACTATCTCCCAGACTCGCCTTTCCTTCCCTCAGGGACTTCACCTCTGTTCCTAAAAGGGAAATTCCTGCCTCATATGTATCCTCTATAAAATAGTTATGCCATGCCTTTTTATTTTGACAAATCAGTTTCTCAACCATTTTCTATAATAATTTTAAATAAAAAAGAGATTTTAATCAATGAGAATTTATATACTCAAGAGACCTCTGAAAAATTCCTTAATTGACTGGGGAGGTAGGGTTCCAAACCCTTCGAAATGCGTACATTAAGAAATTAAATTGCTTACAATCACTTTAGAGAAAATCAAGCATTATCAAGG
>JBBITW010000150.1:0-8442 GCA_037440525.1 Deltaproteobacteria bacterium | reverse complement strand
TTATAAGGGTTTGAATTCTATAGATTCCTCGCTTCGCTCGGAATGACAGAGAAAGAAGACTCGGAATGACAGAAAAAGGAAGCTCGGAATGACAAACATGACATACCCCTCATTGCGAAATAGCCTTAAAAAGGGAGGGAAATTTGGTCATTCTCCTTTTTAAGGAGGCTTTCCAAATATTTCCCCTAACATCCCTGCCAAATCACTAAATTCTCCGCTTCAGTGATGCATTACCCTTTTATAAATTTTTCTATTGAACAAAAAAATTTTTTTGGTAAAATATTTTTAAAACACTTTAAATTGGGGGTGAATGTAAGTCAAAATTGTAATTACTGTTACCTAAATTGAGCTATTTTTTTACTAAAAGCCTTTCCGTTAAAGGCGGATCCGCTTTGGATAGAGATTTATAAGTCATTGCGATCCTCCTGGACTTGATGCGGGGGACGTGGCAATCCGACGAAGTCGTTGCGAAACCGAAGAGCTTAGCAATTTCTTAGATTTCTCGCTCCGCTCGAAATGACAATTTGGAAGAGATTATTTCGGCTTCGCCTCGTAATGAAAATTTGGAATCGCCCAATTTAGATGGTAAAAAAGGCTTTTGATAAAAGTTTGCTCATTTTGGATAAAATATTTTAAGCATATGGGTGAAAGAAGAAAAATATTGGTCGTTGATGACGACAGGGATATCATAGAATTAATGAGGAAAGTTTTAGAAAGTAAAGATTTTCAGCTATCCATTGCCCTTGATGGAAAGGGTGCAATTGAAAAGGCCTTGGAAGATGTTCCAGAACTTGTTCTTCTCGATCTGAAGTTGCCTGATATTTCTGGTGAAGAAGTACTGAAAAGATTGAAAGAAATTGATAAAGATATTGCAGTTGTTGTGGTTACTGGTTATGGGGGAGAGCAGGTTGCGGTGGATCTGATGAGGAAAGGGGCAATAGATTTCTTATCAAAGCCTATAGAAACTGAAGTCCTTTTAAAATCTGTAGAGAATGCCTTAGAAATTCGTGATGCCCAGATTGAGGATAGAAATCTTAATCAGTATTCCTCTCTTGAAAGGTTTTTCCCCTTTTTTGCACATGAGATTAGAAATCCCCTCCATGCAATCCAGGGTGCTTTGACAATCATTAGAAGGCGATCAGATTCAAAAGATGATTTTCTAAGACAATCAATAAAGATCATAGAGGATGAGGTTCAATATCTCAATAACTTTGTTCAGGAATGTTTGAATTTTGTTCGCCCTCCAAATTATATCCGTTTCAGTGAGATAGACATAAATGAAGTGATTTCAGTTGTAATCGATATTGTATCCCATATGTTTGATTTGTTTTCAAAAAGGATTAAGATCACTTTGAAGAAGTCTGCTGGTCTTCCAAAGATTTATGCCAATTATGAAGAGATAAAACAGGCATTTTTAAATATCATTAAAAATTCACTTGATGCAATGCCCAATGGGGGTGAGCTTATCATCAAAACCTCTCATAATAAGAACAACCCCGGTTATGTTCAAATCACATTCAACGATAATGGGGTCGGGATTAGCAAGGAAAATATGGCCTCTATATTTAAACCATTTTTTACAACAAAACAAAGGGGAACCGGTCTGGGATTGGCTATCTGTAAAAGGATTATCACGGAACGACACAGGGGAAAGATTGAAATTGAAAGTCAGGAAGAGAAAGGGACGACCATCAGGATTGAACTACCGACAACACATATTTTTGGAGGTAGATGATGGAAAGAAAACCTTCTATCTTAATAGTTGATGATGAACCACATTCCTTATTCGGGATATCCGAAGTCATCGCGGACGAAGGATTTTATCCCATTACTGCCTCGAATGGAAAGGAGGCGCTGGAGAAGCTTCAAAAGAATCTAATAGATCTCGTAATAACGGATGAACGAATGCCTGATATATCAGGGATGGATCTTCTATCAGAGATTAAAAAGATCGATTCAAATATTCCTGTCATTATCATCACAGCTTTTGGATCGGTCTCCATGGCAGTAGAGGCCTTAAAAAAGGGGGCATTCTACTTTTTTGAAAAACCTATCTTCAACAATCTTGAAAGATTTTTCACTATTATCCGCCAGGCACTCAAAACGCAGGAGATGGAGAGGGAAATCGATTTCCTTCGAAAGGAGGTCAGTGAAAAATATTCCTTTCCAAACATCGTTGGTAATCATCCAAAGATGTTAGAGATATTTGATATTATCAGAAGAGTGGCAGATACCGATACCAATGTGCTTATTCAAGGAGAGAGTGGAACGGGTAAAGACTTGATTGCAAAGACAATTCATTATCACAGCTCGAGGAGAGAGAGGCCCCTGGTCAATATAAATTGTGGGGCTCTTACAGAAACCCTCATTACCACTGAATTATTCGGTCATACCAAAGGGGCCTTTACAGGGGCAGTCAAGGAGACTATAGGTCGTTTCCAGGCCGCAGATAAAGGAACATTGATCCTTGATGAAATTGGAGAGGTTCCACTCCATTTACAAAAGACACTCCTCCGGGTTATAGAGGAGAAGGAATTTGAAAAGGTTGGCGATAGTCAGCCGATTAAGGTGGATGTACGGATCATCTCTACCACAAATCGAGATTTAAAAAAGGAGGTAGAAAAAGGAAATTTCAGAGAGGACCTTTATTACAGACTAAGTGTCGTTCCTATTAACATTCCACCATTGAGGGAGAGGGTTTCTGATATTCCCCTTCTGGTCAATTATTTTCTAAAAAAATACCATAAAGAGAAAACCCCTGTTAGAATAGAACCTGAGGTTATGGATCAATTAAAGGCATTTTCGTGGCCTGGCAATATCAGGGAACTGGCAAATGTGATCCAACAGATGATTCTATTCTGTGAGAGAAATACAATCACCCTAAATGATCTTCCTTCGTCCCTATTTTCATATAGAGAAAGTCCGTCAAAAATAGATGGGAAAATAAATCTCCCCAAGATGGTTTCAGATCTTGAAAAAAAGTGGATTATAAGTAAATTAAAAGAGGTGAATTGGAATCAAGAGAAGGCATCAAGACTTCTTGGAATAACTCGAAAGATGCTCATAAACAGAATTAATAAATATCAAATTAAAATACCGAAAGAAAATTAAAGATTTTGGATCATCTTCAAAAAAGTTGAAAAAATCATGAGGATTCAAGGGAAATGCTTAAGGCACTAATAAAGTCTTTTCCGCCAGAGACAGATCCGATTATATCGGAGAATCCCTTTTAGCAACTAAATTGGGGGAAACCAAGATTTTTAAATAAAATTTGGAGACGGCTCCTAATGTCTGACCATTCAATTCTTCTTATAGATCCATTCAAAAATCTAATCAATGCCTACCAGATGATACTGAAGGAGGAAGGGTATTATCCACAATCAGCAACAAATTTAGATGAGGCATATTCATATTTAAGCAAAGCTCAATATTCGATTATCATTATAGAATATATCTTTCCACATGAGGCAACCGAGGAATTTATTAAAAAGGTAAAGAGGATTTATCCAGAGATTTATATATTAATGATTGCAAGTGAAATAATAGATAATAAAACATATGAAAGGCTTTTTGATTTAGGTGTGGATGAATTTATCTTAAAACCCTATTCAGCAGATAAGATTCTTGTTCATATAAAAAAGGGGTTGAGACAGAGGGAGTTAATTTTTAAAATGAAGGATCTTCAGAGGCTATCCATGCTTGACCCTGTAAGTGAGAAGATAGAAACTCTTATTTTTAATAGGAATTTTTTCGAAAGATCTATCAAAAGGGAGTTGAAGAGGGCAAAACGTCACCAGCACCCATTTTCTCTCCTTCTTATTAAGGTTCCGAGGGTGGAGATTGAAGAAGAAACTTTTGATCGCTTTATTAGAGAATTTCTTGACCTCATCAGGAGAAATACGCGGGAAGAGGATGTTGTAAGTAAGAACGATGGTGAGGTTGGCCTTCTCCTTCCAGAAACAAATAGGGTAGGATGCGAAGCATTCCAGCAGAGGCTATATCAATTAATAGAAAGCCACACTCCCTTTCAAACCGATAACATATTGAGTTCTTTTATAAAAACCCTTTCATTCAGGAGTTTCACATTCCCCGAGCATTCGGATATCTTAGAATCCCTCAAGCCATAATCTCTCATCTACCTTTTGGGACATCTTTTTAATCTATTCTAACTATTAAATATTTTAACTTCATATAACCTTTTGGATCATTAAATGTCCCAAAAGGTCAAATTAAAGAAATACATTTTTAAAAGATTTTTATTCCGATTGGAAAAGTTTATTAAAATTAAACTATTTATTGAGAGTAATTTTTTTAAAAAAGATTGGTATATAAATTGCTTAAAATTAAATTCCATGCCAAAAGAAACAATCATCATATTCGATCAAGAACCTCATACACGATGGATTCTCAAGACATTACTTGAGAATGAACAATATATTGTTATACCTCTACAAGATATTGATAGACTCAAACAAAATTTTAAGGAATTTGAGATCTCTGCTCTTATAACCGAATACTGGTCTAATAATGGTTGCATGGTTGACCATATTCGTGAATTGAAAAGGAGTTTTCCAGAACTCTATGTCATGATGCTCACCTATAAGGATATAGATGAGAATGAATATTTAAGAATTTTGGATTCAGGTGTCGACGATATATTTTTAAAACCTCTATCCACTAAAAAGATTCTTATTCATCTTGAAAAAGGTTTAAGACAACGTAGATTGTATATTGAAAAGAGAAGAATTGAAAAGGAATTGATGGAAAATAAGGTAATCCAAAAAAAGATCAAATTCAACGATTCAGATAGTAACTTAATAGCTAAAAATAATTTATAGCCTAAATTAAGCGATTCTTTTAAAAGAAACCTGATAAAAAAATATCGCTCCATTTTGTTATAAATTAAATCCTTTCATCTCTTTGGCAGAGAAAATTTAGTAGGGAGAGGAGGTGAAAAATTTAATGAATAATCGCTTAATAGAGGATGAATCTTTATTAAATTCGAACTCTTCTCCTTTATATAATAGCAAGCCCTTCATACTTTTTCAGAAAGTTCAGGGAGCACTTCGTCATATCCCTGATTTTGGAGAAACCTGTAAAGCGATTCTTGATGCAGTAATTGAAGAGATGGATGCTGAAAACTGTTCTCTAATGTTAAAAGATCCTCAGTCGGGTTATTTAACAATAAGGGCTGCCCGTGGGAAGAAGGAAAGAGAGAGTGTCTACTATTCAACTCCTTCAAAAAACGGAATAAGATTTAAATCTGGAGAAGGTATAGCAGGCTGGGTTTTTAAAAAGGGGAAGGCCGTAATAGTGAATGATGTAAATAAGGAGCCTCGATTCGTTAAAGTCAATGGTTTAGGCAAGGAGGTGAGATCTCTGATCTGTTATCCTGTGAGGGAAAAGGATCAGGTGGTTGGTGTATTTAATATCAGCCATTCGAAGAAAGGGGCATTTAATGAGGTTTATAATATAGCTTTGGCCTATATTACAAATCAGATGAGTGCAGCTTTGACCTCAGCTCGTTTCTTTTTGGAAATCAATGAAGTGAATCGCCTGATGAAAGATAACAGAGAAACATTTTCAAAGAGGATTAAACAGGATAAAGAATCTATCCCCCAATCTTCAACTTTTGTTGAGGTTGGAGAGATGACCCTGGAGAATGGAATATTCATATATGCTCATGAAAAGATGCATAGAATCAAAGAGATCATAGATCAGGTAGCAGATACGGATGTAACAGTCCTTATCCAGGGTGAAAGTGGAGTTGGTAAGGAAGTAGTTGCCCGTTCTATACATTTAAATTCATTTCGGAGGGAAAAGCCATTTATAAAAGTTAATTGTGCAGCCCTTCCATCCGAACTCCTTGAGAGTGAGCTATTTGGCTATGAAAAAGGTGCCTTCACAGGGGCATATCGTCAGAAGTTGGGAAAGTTTGAGCTTGCCAATGAGGGGACAATCCTGCTTGATGAAATCTCGGAAATGAGCCTTCCGCTTCAGGGAAAGTTACTTCAAGTCCTCCAGGACAGGGAATTTTCAAGGTTGGGGGGAAAGAAAGATGTGCACGTTGATGTGAGGGTGATTGCAGCAACGAATAAAAATATTGAGGAGGCAGTAAGACAGGGGAGATTCAGGGAGGATCTCTATTATCGACTCAATGTGGTGAATATCGTGATCCCTCCTTTGAGGGATAGAAAAGAGGAAATACCAATTCTCGTTGAATATTTTTTTAAAAGATTCAAAGAAAAATATGGAAAGAGCCATTTACATTTATCTGAAAGGATGATGAAGGTTTTTAATCAGTATGAATGGCCTGGAAACATTAGAGAGCTTGAAAACATAATACAAAGACTCGTTGTTCTTGGCAATGAAAAAGAGATTATTAAAGAATTAGAGTGTATGGAAAGTAAAGATATAGAGACGGATTCAAAGGTTGAGATAATACCTTTACAAAGAGATAACTGGCCATCCCTGAAAGAGATTCATAAAGGAGCAATTGTAAAAGCCGAATCAGAAGTCATATTGAAGGCCCTTGAGATGACAAACTGGAACAGGAAGAAGGCCTCAAACCTGTTAAATATAAGCTACAAAGCCCTCCTCTATAAGATCAAACAATTTAATCTTGAGAAAAGATTTCCTGCTCTTCCATATCGATAATTTTTGGGGAAAAAATGGAATTTTATTACCACTTATTCCCAATTTTTTTCTATTTTTTAACAAAATAAAAATTAATATTTTCGTGATAGAATTTTAATTAAGAGGAAAATGGTCTTTATTTTTAAGGACTTAATTATCGAAAAAAAGGAATTCCATTTATTGGCATAACTGTTGCTATTAATTTGGCAAAGTTATGGAAGATATTTCTCAAATTCTTTTTTCATATAATCCTGAAATGATGGGGATAAAGGCTGTGATTGATGAGGTTTCCTCTGCAGATATTCCTGTTCTTATAAAAGGTGAGGAAGGAACTGGTAAGGAACTGATTGCAAAGATAATTCATCTTAATTCCACAAGGAAAGGCAAACCATTCGTTAAAGTAAACTGTGCTGGCCTGCATAAAACAATTATCGAAAGTGAAATATTCGGCTTTGAAAAGAATCCCCTGATGGGTATCCACACAAATAAGCCAGGAAAGATTGAAATCGCAAACGGGGGGACATTACTAATAAATGAGATTAGTGAAATGGATATGTCCACTCAGGCAAAGATTCTCCAGGTCATTCAGGATAAAGTGTTTTCTCGAGTAGGTGGGGAAAAGGATATTAAGGTAGATACAAGGATAATAGCAACCACAAAGAATCATATTGAAAGCTCTATACTCGAAGGACGCTTCATGGAGGATCTCTTTTTCAAATTAAATGTTATAAACATAACAATTCCTCCCTTGAGGAATAGAAAGGAACAGATCCCCCACCTTTCTAAATTTTATTTTGATTATTATAAAAAGAAGTTTAAAAAAGAGAAGGCGATCCTTTCAAATAAGTTACTCAAAGCAATTGAGGAGTATACATGGCCAGGAAATATTCGTGAGCTTGAGGACACTATAAAACAGGTTGTTTTAGACAGAAGTGAGGACGAGATAATAAAGCAAATAAAAAGATATAGGCCTCAAGATTCAGAGAAAAAAGAAAATAGAGAAATTGATCTTTATAAAGAAATAAGGGAAAACTTTAATCTTAAAGAGATAGGTAAAAGAGCTGCTGAAGAGGCTGAGAAGGAGATTATTCGAGCTACACTTAATGAGACCAGGTGGAATCGAAAGAACGCAGCAAAACTCCTCAATATAAGCTATAAGGCACTGCTCTATAAGATACAGAAATACAGGATGGAGTAGGTGATGGTTTTGGAGAAGAATCTATTTCTTCTTTTTCTCGATATTGAGTTAAAGAGGGCAAGACGATATCAGAACTTTATTTCCCTTTTGCTATTTAGTATTCAGCCTGATGGGGATAGAGATATTAGTTCCAGCGAAGGGAACTCTTTAAGGAAGTGTGCTGAATTTTTAATCGACCTTCTTTCAACGGGGATCAGGGAGAGCGATATTATTGGTTCCCTCAAAGAGAACCAATGGGCCATTCTCCTTCCATATGCTGATGAGGCAATGGGCAGGTCTGTTAAAAGTCGTTTTGAAAAAGAATTAAAATATTTTGACTTCAAGAGCAGGGGATATAAAGTTATCACTGAACAGGTCTCATTTCCGATTCATGGAACAGATATTTCTGAATTGATTGGAAGGTTGAAAAAATATTGATTCAATTTATATATTATGGTTTCACGAAAATATATCATAGGGTTGAAAAAAAATATTTTGAAAATTTCCCTCTACCCGTCGGGACTGTGTCGCAATGGGGTGTATGCCATGTTTGTCATTCCGAGCCTCCTTTCTCTGTCATTCCGAGCTTCCTTTTTCTGTCATTCCGAGCGAAGCGAGGAATCTTAGGA
>JBBITW010000149.1:0-8467 GCA_037440525.1 Deltaproteobacteria bacterium | reverse complement strand
GAATCCTTGACCCCTTGAATCCTCATGATTTTTAAGATTTTCTCAGACATCCCTGTTAGATCACTAAATTCCCCGCTTCAGTGATGCATTATAAGCTCTCTTATAGAGGTCTCTAAAAAAGTATTAAAAACGAATTTTTGGACTGGGGAGGTGGGGTGGAAAAGCCTTCGAGCGGATACCTCTAATTGTTTAACACTAATGATTAATACCCTGAAAATGCTTGATTTTCTTTGAAGCGATTGTAAGCAATTTAACTTCTCATTGTCCGCATTCGAAGGGTTTGGAACCTCACCTCCCCAGTCAATTTAGGACTTTTTCAGAGCTCTCTTATAAAAATCTTGACAGGCCTTTGTGGAATATGATTTAATTTATAAAAAATTATTCAATATGAAAGGGGGATTGAGTGATGGTTAGAAAAATTTTTATTCCAATCTTATGCTTACTTTTTCTAATTTTATGGGTATCTGCCTCAGAGTCACAACCAATCAAGATAGCAGCTCTCGGACCAATGAAGGTTATTCCAGGGCAGAACCAGTGGCGTGCGGCTGAACTTGCAGCAGAAGAGATTAATGCAGCCGGAGGTGTAAATGTAAAAGGGGTAAAGAGACTTATCAGGATAATAAAAACCGATACACATGAAGAGGTAAGTGCTACAGATGCGGTTGCGGCAATTGAGAAGGCCATAACCGTTGATAATGTTGATTTTCTTGTTGGAACCCATCGAACAGAATCAACACTCGCAATGCAGGATGTGGCGATGAAGAATCGTAAGATACTTATAATAACAGGGGCAGCCTCACCAATCATTTCCGAGCGTGTGGAGAAGGATTACGATAAATATAAATATACATTTCGGGTATGGATAAACTCAGCCTTTATGGGAAGGGCAATGTTTGCCTCCCTTGAGGATCTGGCAAATCGAGTAAAGAAAGAATTGGGTATAGAGAAACCAAAGCTTGCTGTATTTTCTGAAAAGCTTGTATGGGCAGACCCTGTGGTTAAGGCAGCTCAGGAGCTTGCTCCAAAGATGGGTCTGGAGGTTGTAGGAGTGTGGAGACCTTCAGCCACTGCTACAGATGTAACCCCTGAGCTTAAGGCAATAGAATCAAGTGGAGCTCATATCATTTATACTGCTACATCAGGGACCATGGGTGTGGTGATGTGCAAACAATGGGGTGAGCTGAAGGTTCCTGCAGCAATGATAGGTGGTCATTCCCATGCATGTGTAAAGGGTTTCTGGAAGGCTACAGGCGGCTATGGAAACTATGTCCCAACATTTACAGGGATAGGTCCAGTAAAAATCACACCCAAAACCTTACCATTCTGGAACAAATTCGTTGAGAAATTTGATGAATTTCCTGGATATGAATCCTCTACCTATGATGCTGTGTATTTATTAAAAGAGGCTATTGAAAAGGCTGGGACTCTTGATTCTGATGCTATAATGAAGGAGCTGGAGAAGATTGAATATGTTGGCGCCTATTATCCAAAAATTGCATTCTATCAAAGGGGTGAAAAGTTTACACACGACCTGAGATTTGGTCCTGGCTATGCAACCGGTGTAACCAATCAATGGATAGATGGAGATGTCAAGGTTATATGGCCATATGGATGGCAGGGTATAACATATGAAGGAAGCAAGCCCTATACATTTCCTCCCTGGTTTTTGAAACACTGGAAAAAATAGAATAAATTTTCTAAAAGAGATTTAAAACCTTACAAATTGGCCCGGCTTTTAGCCGGGCCAATTGAGAAGGGAGATTTGCCTTTGGATATTATCATCAGTGGAATACAGCTTGGTTCAATATATACAATCTTGGCTATTGGATTTTCGTTAATCCTCGGGTCGGCAAGAATAGTCTTTTTGACATATGCCGTCTTTTACATGCTTGTTGGATATTTTTGGTATATATTTAATACAGGATTTGTCGCAAGTTCGATACTAAATGCCATTTTGGCAGTTCTTACAACCATTGCCCTTGGCTTAGGCACCTATAAGTTGTGTGTTGAGCGTATCAGGCAACACGAAATCACTGTCATACTGATCACCCTGGCCCTTGCTTTCTTCTTCGAGGAATGGATGCTTTTAATATTTGGCTCACAACATAGAAGTGTTCCACCATTTATTAAAGGATATATTGAGGTCCTCGGTGTTAAGGTCCTGAACCAATACCTATTGACCCTCGGTGTTAGCATTATTTTACTCATTCTTATCTGGATTTTTCTCTGGAAAACAAAACTTGGTATTGCCATAAGAGCAACCTCTCAGGATAGGGAGATTGTTAACCTGATGGGGATCAATGAGAAGAGGATATCAATGATTACTGTGGGTTTGGGTGTAGCACTGGCTGCGATTTCTGGTGTCATGGTTGCCCCAATATATCTTCTCGAACCTACCATGTGGACAGAACCATTCGTAATGATCCTGGCTATAGTTGTATTAGGAGGTCTGGGCAGCATAAAAGGAAGTATAATAGGTGCCTATATTCTCAGTTATGCACAGGTATTTCTTGTATATTTTGTTCCAATGGGAACCTTTATCAGGAGTTCTGTTGCACTTGCGGCTATGATAATTGTACTTATGATAAGACCTGAAGGAATGTTCGGAATCCTTTTCGAGGAGGAGAGGCTTTAGAAGATGAAATACTTTTTCTGGCGCCTTTATAAGGACTTTGAAGGTGGAATACTGGCTATTCCTGGAAAGGCAATGCTCTTCTTTATCCTACTGGTTTTGATTTTTATTGGGATTTCTCCAATTGGTGCCTATTCCCTTAAGATTCTGACCTTCACGCTTGTATTTGCCATCTTTGCTTCAAGCTGGGATCTCCTCTTTTATGCAGGGCAACTGAATTTAGGGCACGGTGCCTTTTTTGGTGTTGCGGGCTACATAGCAGCCATTCTCGATTTAAATCTTCATCTTCCAGCGTGGGCTACAATTATTCTTGGAGCAATAAGTGGTGTTATTAGTGGACTGATCTTAGGGATACCTGCCCTGAGGATGAGAGGTCCATACCTCGCCATCCTTACCATGGCCTTCCCTGTAATCCTTTCAGGCATTGTTTTTGCCTTCTCTGATTTTACAGGTGGAGAACTGGGACTTTCAGGAATTTCTTCACTCGCAGAGTCTGATATAACTGTATATTATATCTGCCTGGTGGTTATGGTAATTTCCTTCCTCATCATGTGGAAACTCACTGATACAAAAAGCAAGATTGTCAGGACAGGGATTGTATTCAAGGCAATAGCTGAAGATGAGATTGCAGCACGCACATCAGGGATTAATACTCCAGAGTATAAGTTATTGGCTTTTGCAATAAGTTCCTTCTTTGCCGGAATCAGTGGAGGGTTATATGTCTATGTTATGAAAGTTGCCGGCCCCTCAATGTTTCATCCTCTTTTTTCCCTCTACCCTGTAATATGGACAATATTTGGTGGAGCGGCGACAATTTATGGAGCAGTTATCGGGGTACTTATACTTTACCCATTTTGGGGAGTTCTTTTTGCTGCTACCCCTGAGCTGAAGATGATTATCTTCACAGCCCTGATTATCATTATCATTCTTTATATGCCAGAGGGGATAAGCCACTGGTTCAGGGATAAGACAGAAAGGATTTGCCCGAGATGTAAGCTCATTAACTCAAAGAGAAGAACTTCGTGCAGGGCATGCAGTGCAAATCTATAAACCCAGATATATTTTTCTTATCTTTTCATCAGCCATTAGTTCCTTACCAGAGGCCTCGGCAACGATCCTTCCCTTAGAGAGAACATAGTTTCGACTTGCCAGCTCAAGTGCAAAGGTTACGTCCTGTTCGACGAGAAATATGGTTACGCCTGCTTGGAAAATATCTCTTATCCGGAAGAACATCTCTTCCTTTACTTTTGGGGCGAGTCCGGTTGAAGGCTCATCAATTAATAAAATGGATGGGTCATACATCAAGGCCCTTCCTATTGAGAGCATTGTTCGTTCTCCACCAGATAGAGTGCCAGAAATCTGATTTCTCCTTTCTTTTAGAACAGGGAATAGTTCATAAACCTTTTCCAGATTCCTTTTTTCCAATTCTTTATCCCTGCAGAGGTAACCACCACATCGCAGATTATCAAGAACTGTAAGCTCTCGAAAAGGTCTTCCCCTCTCAGGGCATAGAATAAGCCCCCTTTTTACCCTTTCGTGGGGTGGGAGATGATCTATCTTTTCACCCTTAAAAATGATATCTCCCTGGATGATTATGTTAGAGATCTCCTTCCTCAGTCCCTTTTTTATCTCTCTTTCCCAGTTCATCAGACCTGATGCCAGACGAAGCAGGGTAGTCTTACCAGCTCCGTTTGGCCCCACCATACTTACAAATTCTCCCTGATTTACATTGATACTTACTCTATCAAGGATCATAGCTGTATCATAACAAACAACTCCGTCCTTTATTTCGAGTAACAATTCTATCCTCCCCTGTGACCTGCGTAGGCCTCTATTACCTCTTTATGGTTGGCTATTTCTTGAGGTGTCCCTTCAGCAATAATCCTTCCAAAGTTTAATACAATAACCCTATCAACAATCTTCATCAGATCTGCCAGTTTGTGCTCAATGATGAGCATAGCAGGGCCTTCACTATGCAGGCGACCAAACCTGCCTCCTTTATGGAGCCTTCTTAGTGATTTTGCTACGAGTTCTGTCTCAGCAGGATTTAGACCACCAAATGGTTCATCCAGGAGTAAAAGATCAGGTTCGGTTGCCAGAGCACGGGCAAGTTCCAGACGTTTCAGATCTCCATGAGGAAGAATGGAGGCAGGCTCTTTCGCAAGGTCTGCAATCCCGCAAAACTCAAGGGCATCCCTTGCACGCACCTCAATCCTTTTGACCCACTCACCCCTTTTGGATGCCCCTTCAGCAAGGCATCCTACCATTACATTTGAAATGATGGGTAAGTTTCGAAATGGTTTTACAACCTGGTGTGTCATTGCTATTCCTTTGCCAACTATATCCCATGTTCGGTGGTTGGTAATATCTTCACCTTTGAATCTAACCTTTCCGCGATCAGGTTTTAATAATCCCATAATGAGACGGATAAGGGTTGTTTTCCCTGAACCATTGGGGCCTATAAGACCTACCATCTCATCTCTCTCTATTCTGAAGCTTACATTATTAAGGGCTGTAAGGCCGCCAAAATGTTTTGTTAAACCCTCAACCTCAAGGAAAGAGGACATCCTAAGTTTCCTCCTCTCTGAGTTCTCTTCTTGAAACCTTACCAACATCCGTTCTGGGAATCTCTCCCCTGAACTCTATTATCTTTGGGACCTTATAGTGTGCAAGCCTCTCCTCACAGTATTTAATAATCTCTTCCTCTGATATCCTTCCTCGTGCGTCAGATTCTAAGACAATAACTGCTTTAATATTCTCCCCAACCTTTGGATCAGGAACTCCTACAACACCTACCTCTTTTATCTTGGGGTGACTTTTGAGGACTTCCTCAACCTCTCGTGCAAATACAGAGTAGCCTTTATATTTAATCAGGTCCCTCTTTCTATCATAAAAATGGAAATAACCATCCTCATCCATTCGGGCTAAATCACCTGTCCTGAACCATCTCTCTCCACCGATCTCTGAAAAGACCTTTGCTGTCTCATCAGGCCTATTCCAGTAGCCTTTCATCACCTGGGGACCTTTAACCACAATTTCACCTATTTCGCCAGGTGGTAGAAAATCATCCTTTTCAGGATCCGCAATTGCTGCGATAGTATTTGGAAGCGGAGGACCAAATGAACCTATCTTTGCCCTTCCAATAGGAGTTACACAAATCCCTGAGGATGTCTCACTGAGCCCATAGCCTTCATGGAGTGTAACTCCTGTTCGTCTCTTCCATGCCATGGCTGTATCTTCCAAAAGTGCATCAGCACCTGAGATTACAATCTTTAGACGTTTCCAATTCACCCTGTCAGTCTTCTCATGGTCCTTTAAGATTTCATAAATGCTTGGGGGGCCTATGAAGACAGTAACCCCATATCTTCCAACAGCATCTAAGATCTCATCAATATCAGGTGTTGTAAATATGACTAAGGTATAACCTCTAACCAATCCCCCAAGCATCACTACAACCTGTCCCATGATATGATAAAAAGGTATAAAACCTATGATACATTCCTTTCCTTCTTCAAGGTTTTTACCCTTCTCAAAACTATATTGCCATAAAGCTTGGTTTTCCATCTCCATAGCAACAAGATTATAATGGGTAAGCATAGCTCCCTTTGGTAATCCTGTGGTTCCCCCTGTATAGGGGAGGGCTACAAGGTCCTCCTTAGGATTGAATTCTATCATTGGGGGATTTGGCGGGTACTTTTTTATTAAATCCTCAAAACGGTAGATTCCTTCCCTCTCATAAATCTGAACCGAAGGGACAGACATCTTTCTATAAACAGCCCTGAGAACACTCTTACCAATAGCCTTCTTCAAAAGGGGTAAATATTCGTCTATACGGGTGAGGATGATATTTCTTAACTTAATATTTGTCCTCTCAACAAAGTCGTAAAGAATGTCAAGGCAGATGATGGTTTCGGCTCCACTATCTTCGAGTTGTTGTTTCACCTCGGGAGTAACATAGACAGGACTTATGGACGTTATTACAGCACCTGCCTTAACTGCTCCGAAATAGGCAATAGGAAATTGAGGGCAGTTCAATAGATATAAAGCAACCCTGTCTCCCTTTTTTATTCCAAGATCATGTAATGCAGTTGCAAATCTATCCACCTTCTCTCTGAGTTCCCGAAATGTTATCTTATTACCATAAAATATGATTGCGGTTTTGTCCTTCCATTTCTCCGTGGCCTTATCAAAGGCCTGGGCAAGAGATATCTCTGGGATCTCGAGGTCAGGAGGAAGGCCTTCAGGATAAGATTTGATCCAGGGCCTTTGAAGGTATATATCTTTTGATTCTTCTTTCTTATTATCATTTTTCATTCTGATCTCCATTTATTACTGAATGATTCTTGCGAGGATGAAAGTGATGAAGGATTTTCTCACTATCGCTCGCAATGAGATTTTGAAAGAATTATCTGCGTTTGTATCAAGTGATAAATCGTTTAGATTATATTCTTCTCTTTAAATTCTTTTAGCTTCTCCAAGCTATAGCCCAATATGCCACAATAGATCTCCTCATTATGTTCCCCGAATCGGGGAGGGAAACTCAATGTCCGATTGGTTGACTTAATAAAGGGTGTATCATAAGGGGGAGGTGCGATTGTTATTTCCAATCCACTTTTTTGATCTTTTGAATGAAGAAGGATCGGCTTGACAAGAGGATCTGCCACTACATCCTCAATCGTATTTACCCTGGAAATGGGGATGGTTGCCCTATTAAAGATATCGATTAATTCTTCGCTTGTAAATCTTTTTGTAATCTCGTTGATAGCTCTATTCAGATTACTCACATCCCCGATTCTGCCGGCATTTCTTTCATACTCTTTTTTGGAGAGTGATTCAAAGCCAGGGATCTTTATCATTGTCTCCCATTGACGATCATTCCCTAATGCTATATATACATAACCATTTTTTGTCTCATAGACTGATACAGGCGCAAAGAATTCATGGGTATTCCCCTTGCGTGTCACCTTCTTTTTAAAGGTAACTGTATGGGTAATTGCCTGTGTAAGCCATGAGACTGTGCTCTGAAACATTGAAAGGTCAATACGGCTTCCTTCTCCAGTTACTGCCCTCTTAAACAGGGCCTTCATCAGAAGCCCGTAACCATGTTCGCTTGCCCCCATATCAGGGAGTGGAATCCCCAGAACCTGTGGACTTCCATCCTTTTCTCCAGTGAGTTCCATCATCCCCCCTCTTGCTTGAAGGATAGGATCGTATGCTGCCTCGTTGCTCTGTGGCCCAAACCCTGTAATTCCAAGCCATATGATATCTTCTTTTATCTTTTTTAGCATCTCATATTCTATGCCGAGTTTGGAATAATTTCTGGGCAATTGATTTGTAGCAAATATATCCACCTTAAGCTTTAAAATGAGTTCTTTTAATATCTTCTGCCCTTCAGTAGTTGACAGGTCAAGTGTCAGTGCCTTTTTCCCTGCATTTATAGGGAAATAGTAGGAGAACATCCGGTCCTCTTTGAGGACATCATCTCCAACCCGCCTGTTGGGATCGCCATAGATTGGGTGTTCAAGACGGATCACATTTGCCCCATCTTCCGCAAGGCGAAAGGTTAGATATGGCAGAACAGTGGCCTGCTCGAGACTCAGGACAGTTATATTTTTAAAGAGGTCATGCTCGTCCATAAAAACCTCCGATTAAAAATTTCTCTTTTTTGAGTTAATCTCTTATATAATTAACGCTTTAAATTGTCAAGAATTTCTACTGATGTCTATTAAAAAATCCTGAATTGACTGGGGAGGTAGGGTTCCAAAGCCTTCGAATGCGGGCATTAAGAAGTTAAATTGCTTAGAAAATAAGAGTGATTGGTTTGAAGGTTAAGGC
>JBBITW010000148.1:0-8539 GCA_037440525.1 Deltaproteobacteria bacterium | reverse complement strand
GTAGGGCAAGGGCTTGTCCCTTGTCGCATTTGGTTTCATTTCTTATGTCGAATTACGACACAGCCCCAAATGCGAGGGGAGAGGTTTACTTCACATCAATCCCTCTCCCCAATGCGTGGGTTAGGGTGAGGGGTGTCATTCCAGGACTTTTTAAGAGCTCTCTATCCATTTGAAATAGATATTGACAGATAAAGGCCAAATTTCTTATATTCACCTAAAACATCAAAGATTTATCATAGACTTCAATTTGGGAGCCAGTAAAGGTATGGTTTCTATAGAAGAGATGATAGAGGCCTCATTGGGTAAAAGAAAGGTCGATCTTTTAATAAAAAACTCAAATGTGATAAATGTCTTCACAGGAGAGATTGAAAAGAGGGATGTTGCCATTTTTGGAGGTTTCATAACAGGATTTGGAGACTATGAAGCTAAAAAGGTCATTGATATAAAGGGTGATTTTTTGTGTCCTGGATTTATTGACGCTCACGTTCATATCGAATCAAGCATGGTCACCATTCCTGAATTTGCTCGTGCTGTTTTGCCTCATGGAACAACCACCGTTGTAATCGACCCACACGAAATTGCAAATGTCCTCGGTAAAGATGGGATAATTTTTATGGCTCAATCGGCTGAAGATGTCCCTTTAAATGTCTTCATCATGCTTCCTTCCTGCGTTCCAGCAACTTCAATGGAGACCTCAGGGGCAAAACTCAATGCAAGTGATCTAAAATCATTAATTAAGAAGCCCTGGGTAATTGGGCTGGCAGAGATGATGAATTATCCTGGAGTAATTAACAGGGATTCGGAAGTATTAAAAAAGATTGAGATTGCAAGGGGGAAAAGAATTGATGGACACGCCCCATCACTCTCAGGAAGGGAATTATATGCCTATTTAAGTGCAGGCATAAGATCTGATCATGAATGCACTACCCTGAAAGAGGCCGAAGAGAAATTAAGAAATGGTATGTGGATTATGGTTAGGGAAGGCTCCACAGCAAGAAATCTCAGGGATTTAGTTCCCCTTATCAGCTCAAAGAATTCAAGACGTTTCTTCTTTGTAACAGATGATAGGCATCCAGAAGAACTGCTTCTGGAGGGTCACATTTGCTCGATGGTAAGAAAGGCAATTCAAATGGGAGTTGATCCAATTATTTCAATTCAGATGGCAACCATCAATGGAGCTGAATATTTTGGTTTAAATGACCTTGGGGCCATTGCTCCAGGTTTTAGAGCTGATATATTAACGTTTAATAACCTAAAGCAATTGAGAGTAAAAAAGGTATTTAAAGATGGGAAACTTGTTGCTGAAAATGGTAGGATCGTTCCTGGATCGATAAAAAGATTTTCAATGGATAAAAACCTGCCCAAAAGAGAAACTATTAATATTAAGGATTTAGATGAAAATTCCTTTGTTTTAAGAAGCTATAATCCCATTGCCAAGATTATTCAAGTCATACCCGATCAGATAGTTACAAAAAAGGTTATAAAAAAAGTTTTATTAAAGGATGGAATTGCCCACCCCAATATCAAGGAGGATATCCTTAAAATTGCAGTAATAGAAAGGCACAAAGCTACGGGTCGTATTGGAATTGGATTTGTTCAGGGATTTGGTATTGGAAGAGGGGCAATAGGTTCCTCCATTGCTCATGATTCTCATAACCTTGTAATCGTCGGATCAAACGATCAGGACATGATTAAGGCAGCTAATGAATTAAAGAGGTTAGGAGGGGGATTGATTGTTGTTAAAGATCAAAAAATCCTATCCTCCCTTGCCCTCCCTGTTGCGGGCCTGATGGCAGAGAGTTCTGCAAGGGATGTCTATAACCGCCTGGAGAATCTAAAAAAGATAACAAAAGCCCTTGGTTGTAAACTTTCAGACCCCTTTATGACCCTTTCATTTCTCTCGCTACCGGTCATCCCGGAATTAAAGATCACTGACAGGGGCCTTGTTGATGTAAATCAGTTTAAAATTGTCCCTGTATTTGGTGAAGATTGATATATTACCTCGATGCCACTGGAGGTTTTTATGAATTGGGATAAACCTTTCAGAGAAGCAATCCAATACTTGCAGGAATATATAAGGATCGAAACCGTCAATCCCCCTGGAAATGAGATTGAAGGAGCAAAATTTCTTAAGAGTATCTTCGATAGGGAATCTATCCATTGTCAACTCTTTGAACCAATCCAGGGGCGAGGTAATCTTTTGGCAACCCTCAGGGGTGACGGAAGTAAAAGACCAATTTTGCTACTCAATCATATCGACGTCGTCCCTGTGGAGAAAGAATGCTGGCAATTCAATCCATTCGAAGGTGTGATTAAAAATGGTTACCTTTATGGAAGAGGTGCACTCGATTGTAAGTCAACTGGGATCATAGAGATGATGACCCTTCTAATCTTAAAAAGGGAGAATACCCTTTTAAAAAGGGATATTCTATTTCTTGCAACGGCTGATGAGGAGATGGGGGGAAGATGGGGTGTCCAGTGGGCAATAGAGAATATCCCTAACCTGAAGGAGTCAGAATATGCGCTTAATGAGGGAGGCTATATTATTATTAATGAGGAGGGGAAGGCGGATCGCTATGAGATCTCAAATGCACAGAAGGTTATCTTCCAGCTAAAATTAAAAGCCAGAGGCACCTCAGGGCATGCATCCATGCCCACACCTGATAATCCAAATGTAAAACTCATCCATGCCCTTGAATCAATAACAAAGTGGGAAACACCATATAAAATCCTTCCTATGGTTAAGGAATACTTTTTAAAGATGGCAGATAAACAGCCATCATACGAGAGGAATCTCTTTGAGGATATTGAAATGGGATTAAGCGACCCCTCGTTTTCTTTGTGGTTTACCTCCAATCCTATCTATAACTCAATGGTTCGAAATACAATCTCCCCCACAATCCTTCAGGGTGGAAGTAAGGTTAATGTCATCCCTTCAGAAGCTCATGCTACACTTGATTGCCGCCTCATCCCGGGTTCTTCCAAAGAAGATTTTTTAAAAGAAATCAAAAGAAGGGTGGGAGATGAAATTGAGGTTGATGTCATCGGAGAAAGTGAATCTCTCCCTCCGTCACCATTGAATACAGATTTCTTCTCTGCGATAAGAAATTTTGCCTCAAAGAATGATCCTGATTGTCCGGTTGTTCCCCTTCTTCTTCCAGGGGCTACGGATAGCCGTTTTCTTAGAGAAAATGGAATTATCACATACGATTTCTGTCCTCTTCGGCTCGAGGAAAAGGAATTTTTAAGGGTTCATGGAAATGATGAAAGGATTGCCCTGAAGAACCTCGAATTTGGAATTAAGGCAATGGTAGAAATTATCAGGGAAATCGCCACCTGATCCTTTTTAAAATTACCTTCTAAATATCCAGAAAAAAAATGTTAAGATAATGCTTATCAGGATGCAAGTGACGACTGGAAAATAGAATGTAAACCTTTCCTTCTTAATTATGATATCTCCAGGGAGCCTTCCTATCCACGGAATCTTTTCTCCAATAACAAGGAGAAGTCCGATGAGGATAATAAACACTCCAAAAAGGATGAGGATTTTCCCTAAACCACCCAGCCCAAACATCTAAACCTCTTAAAAATGTGGTTCGTGTCCGTGTCTTGTCTCCATAAATTCTATTTTATACTTTTCACCTTCGACCTTCCGCTTTCTACCCTCTTTTAAAAATCTTTCTTTCTCAGAATAGATACAGCCACAATATTTTTGGCGATATAATCCCATGGCCTTTGAAGCCTCCAGACCTATTTTCCACCCTTCACGAAAATCCTCATAGTAGAAGGGAACACCAAATTCCTTAGAAAATTTCTCACCTGTCTCTTTGATCAGAGAATGGTTCTGGTGTCTACTCTGTAGCAGGGTGGTTGAAAAACTATCATATAGACCCTTCTTTGCCTCCCGTGCGGTTGCCTCAAGCCGGAGGGAATAACAATATCTACATCGATCCTCCACCCTATGAGCAACTTCTTTTAAGAATTCCTCAAGAAGATATTCATCGCGATAGATCATCTTCAATCCTACCTTTTCTGAATAATCCCTCAGGCAATCCAATCTCCTCTTATATTCCTCATATGGGTGGATGTTTGGGTTAAAGAAGAAACCTGTAACCTCTTCTCCCCTCTCTCTAATTCTTTGAACTGGATAGATTGCACAATTTGCACAGCAGATATGAATTAGAATTCTCATTTAACTTGCTGCCAGAACCTTTTCCTTAAATTCTCCCCTGCGAGGAATGCCCAATTCCCTTTCGACCTCCAGTATCCTCTCTGTAGTCTTAAGAACTGTATCAGGATTGAGGGATATACTATCGATGCCACAACGCACTAAAAATTCAGCGAACTCAGGATAATCGCTTGGGGCCTGTCCACAGATACCAATCTTCTTACCATTCTTCTTTGCCTTTTCAATAACCCATTGAACCATCCTCTTTACTGCTTCATCCCTTTCATCAAATATATGGGAAACCTTCTCTGAATCTCTATCCAGACCCAGTACCAACTGTGTCAGATCATTAGATCCAATAGAGAAACCATCAAAGATTTCACTGAATTCATCTACAAGTATTACATTGCTCGGGATTTCACACATCATATATATCTGAAGACCATTATGTCCCTGAATCAATCCGTATTTTCTCATCTCTGCTATAACCAATCTACCCTCTTCCACAGTTCGAACAAAGGGAATCATCAATTTTACATTTGTAAGTCCAATCTCATCACGGACCTTCTTTAATGCCATACATTCGAGTCCAAACCCTTCCTGATAAGCCTCGTCATAATAACGAGAAGCTCCACGAAACCCTATCATTGGATTATCCTCTACAGGTTCGAATTCACTTCCACCAATGAGATTTGCATATTCGTTGCTCTTGAAATCACTCATGCGTACAATCACATCTTTTGGGTAGAATGCCGATGCGATCTTTGCCACCCCTTGTGCAAGTCGATCTATAAAGAATTGTCTTTTATCTTCGTATCCTATGGTTAACTGTTCAATCTCTCTTCTGGCATGATCATCATTCAATGAATCGAAATGGACCAGTGCCATCGGATGAATTCGTATGAAATTATTGATAATGAATTCAAGCCTTGCAAGGCCAACCCCATCGTTTGGTATAAAGGAGAGATGAAATGCATTGTCAGGGTTCCCTACATTCATCATTATCTGTGTCTGAGGTCTCTCGAGGTGCTCCATATCGAAACGCTTAACCTCGTAATCAAGTATCCCTTCGTATACAACTCCTGTCTCACCCTCGGCACAGCAAACCGTGGCACTTCGGTAATCCCTTAAAATTTGACTTCCGTTACCTGTTCCAACAACACATGGAATACCCAATTCCCTGCTTATAATTGCGGCATGACATGTCCTCCCGCCTCGATCGGTCACAATACCTGCTGCAATCTTCATAATGGGCTCCCAGTCAGGGTCTGTCATCTGTGTCACCAAAATCTCGCCTTTCTTGAACCTCCCTATCTCTTTAACACTTGAGAGGACATTGATCGGCCCAGCACCTATCTTCTCACCCACACTCTTACCCTGAACAAGAACCCTCCCCTTCTCCTTGAGGAAATATGTCTCTAAGATATTCTTATTTCCCTGGGATTTTACTGTCTCAGGCCTTGCCTGAAGAACAAAGAGCTGTTGGGTTATGCCATCCTTGGCCCACTCTATATCCATTGGCATATAGGTTCCTGCCTTCCGAGAATAGTGATCTTCGATCTTCACCCCCCACTGTGCGAGGAGGATGATCTCCTCATCACTGAGGATAAAACTTGATCTCTCCTGTGCAGATGTTGGAATGTTCTTCGTTGAACTTTCTCCTTCAACGGTATAGATCATTTTGATCTCTTTAGTTCCGAGGGTCTTCTGGATTATAGGTTTATACTTTCTGTTCAGACACGGTTTGAAGACATAAAATTCATCAGGATTTATAACTCCCTGAACTATATTCTCTCCCAATCCATAAGACCCCGTAATATATACAACATGCGGAAAGCCTGATTCTGTATCCATTGTGAACATCACACCAGAGCAGGCCTTATCAGACCTCACCATCTTCTGGACCCCTATGGAGAGTGAAACCTGAAAATGGTCAAATCCTTTATGAACTCTATATGAGATTGCACGATTGGTAAACAGTGAGGCAAAACAACGTTTGCACGCCTGTATCAGTGCGTATTCACCCCTTATATTGAGATAGGTCTCCTGCTGACCGGCAAAACTTGCACCTGGAAGGTCCTCAGCTGTAGCACTGCTACGAACTGCAACATCTGTATCCTCTCCATATTCTTTACACAATTTTCTATAAGCCTTTACAATCTCTTCAACAATCTCCCTTGGAAATTCAAGGCTATGTATAAGCCTCCTGATCCGGCTACCTCTCTCTGATAGATTTTCAACATCTTCTACATCAAGATCTGATAGGATATCAATGATATTCCTTCTTATATCCAGTTTACCCCTTCTGTCATGCCAATCCTGTATAATCCCCTCCTCTAAAAAGGCATGGTAGGCGTTAACTGTAACTGCAAAACCATTTGGAATGTTGACACCAGTCTTTGTAAGCTCTCTTCTCATCTCCCCGAGAGAGGCATTTTTACCACCCACGAGAGGTAAATCATCTAAACCAATCTCATCAAACCATAGTATATAAGGACGCTTTCCCATGCCCTCCCCCTTTATTTTAATCTGTTCTGTTCAATCATGGAAATGTTTCAATAGTTATTCAAATCTCCACTATATAAAGGCAATCCAGTTTTAAAAATTATAAATTAAATATTATTGATTTTTCAACAAATTATTTCTATCATGAAAAAGGATTTGAAATTTTATTTTAATGATTTTATGGTATAGCAAAAGGGCCTTTTAATGTTGGAGGATAAATATGCTAAAGGAAGTTATCAAAGCAAATATTATTGTATTTATTGCAAGCTTCTGTACACTCGTTATTGAACTTGTGGCAGGTAGAATCATGGCACCCTATGTTGGTGTTTCACTATATACCTGGACAAGTATTATCGGTGTTGTCCTTTTGGGCATAAGCATTGGTGCATACCTTGGAGGGTTGATTGCCGACCGTTATCCACGCTCCTCAACACTTGGCTGGCTTCTATTCCTATCTGGCTTAGGGGCGTTCTCCATTTCACCTTTAACGAACCTCATCGGAGCTGCACAATTTCAGACAAGTTTAATGGTCAGGATTCTCCTCATAACGACCCTCATATTTTTTGCTCCCTCATGTCTCCTTGGTATGATATCCCCTGTAGTTGTTAAATTGACACTAAATAATCTTGATAAGACCGGGAATATTGTTGGAAAGATATATGCATTCTCTACACTCGGCTCAATCCTCGGAACCTTCGCAACAGGTTTCTATCTCATTCAGTGGATGGGAACACGTTCCATTCTCTTTGCAATGGGTATCATACTCATCATCTCTTCTTTAATCTTTGGGGGATTCTTTGGTAATAAAAGATTGCTTGCCCGTTTCTTGATCTTAATTGGATTAATCTTTCTGATTTTTCCTCTCATAGGCTGGTATGGATTTGCAGCAATTGGAAAGAACAATACCTATCTTAAGACATCTCCTCTCCATTCCCTCAAAACATTATATGATTACGCATTTCGGGCACCACTCGATGATGAAACCTATTTCTTTAAGGAAAGCAATTACTATACAATAAAATTAAAAAGAAACACAAAAGGGAGTCACGGAAACCAGCTTGAATCTCTTGTCCTCGATCATCTGGTTCACTCTTATACAGACCTTAAAGACCCTTTCTACCTCGAATATGAATATATTCAGGTATATGAGGAGTTCGTAAGATGGAAGGCTGATAGGAGAGGAGCCTTTAAAGCCCTCTTTCTTGGTGGCGGTGGATATACATTCCCACGTTTCATCGAGGCCAAATATCCCAAAGGAGATATCTACGTTGTGGAGATCGATCCAGATGTAACGAAGGTGGTTAAGAAATATCTTGGAATCTCTGAGCAATCAAGGATTCGCTCCTTCAATGAGGATGCTCGCTGGTTTGTTATGAACTGGAAGGAAAAGGGATATTTTGACTTTATCTTCGGCGATGCATTCAACGATCTCTCAATCCCGTACCATCTAACAACAAAAGAATTTGCAATAATGCTCAAAAGTCTCCTTAAACCAGATGGACTGCTCATGGCAAATGTGATTGATAGTTTCAAAAACGGTGCCTTTATGCCCTCTTATATCAGGACTCTGGAAGAAGTATTTGGAAAGGGAAATGTTCACCTCGTAACCCTCAGTTCAGATTATGATCGTATTGGTATCAGTACATGTGTTGTTGTAGCAAGCCCTGAAAAACTAAATATGGAAGAATTCGTTAAATTTATTAAGAAGGAGAAGGGTGATGATTTGGTTTCACATGTCATGCCTCAGGATGAATTACAGCGATATCTGAAGGAAAGATATTCTGTGGTTCTTACAGATGACTATGTTCCTGTGGATAACCTTATTGCCCCAATTTTTGAAGAACGCTTCGGTTACCAAAGATGATA
>JBBITW010000147.1:0-8721 GCA_037440525.1 Deltaproteobacteria bacterium | reverse complement strand
CTTTATCCTTCAAAATTGATATTTCCTCCAGACATATAAGTTCCTATCAAATTGCCTTGCGTGATTGGAAGCAATAGGGATGATGGGTAATCTTCATTGTGATATACTGTGACCCAAGAGGGTGCTCTACTCCAGAGATGTCCCTGAGCAATGGCCTCAAGAAAATTTTTTGGCCTCTCATCATCCACACAACGGATTCTTAGCCCTATTCGATGCCCTACCCGGAAGAGATTTGCGGTTGGAACAATATTTATATTGAATTCATAGATTTCACCAGGTATTAAGGGTTCCCTCTTTATATGGGGATGGAATGGTTCCCAGGGTTTGGACTTATCAGGATCGATTGCCCTCTGAGACCCCCTCAGCCACCCTCTACTTAACAATCTCTCATTGCCATCTGGATCCACATCCATCAAACTAACAAACCATAATATTTCATCACCTGTTGTCGATGCATATAGATTTAAGGTTATAGGTCCAATAACCTCTGTATCTTCTACCAGTGGTGGAGAAAGAAATTTTAGCCCACCCCTTTGATTAAAGGGTGTGTCTTCAAAGACAGAATAACCCTCATTGGGCCAAAATTCATGTTCACTCAGAAGCCCATTAAGATGCAGATAAAAGGGTGTCCATTTGGTCTCCGCTAAAGGCCATTCATTTGAAGATTTCCATGCACCAGTTCCCATAATGAAAAGTCTTATAGGAGGCTCATCCATAATTCCATTATCAATATCTTTAAGCCAATAATCAAACCACCTTAGAGATTCGTATTGATACTGATATACAGGCCTATCTATATATACAGGAGGGCCAATAACCATTTTCTTCGGGGCATTTATATGCTCCCAGGCACGAAAGGCACCGGGAAGGTGAAGCCCATATACTCCCCAGCAAGCTCCAAGATAAGATGGTATTTTTATATTCTCATGTTTTACATTTCGCTCCTGATAATACTCACCGTCAAACTTGTTAAGGGTTATATCAACAATAAGGGGGTTTGCCCCTCTTTCCGGGTTTAACAACGCCTCAACAAGGGAGGGGATAGCCTGTATCTCTTTATCTTTTAATGCCTCCTGGATTGCTTCTCTAAATCTTTTATCACCTAACCTCTCACGTGTCCAGCTTGACCATCTGGCATTCTCTCTGTAGCCCGACCAGATTCTAAAGATATTGTTTGCCCACCTGCATAAAAACTCATGGGATAAGATTCCACCATGATAGAATTTATCTCTATAAAAATCGGTATAGCCAAAAGGTGCAAATATAGCTTTAAGAGGAGGTGGATTGAGCGAGGCAATCTGAAGCTGTGCGATAGCGAAATAGGAGACTCCAAACATCCCTACCTTTCCATTACACCATGGCTGATTAGCTATCCATTCTATTATCTCATAGGTATCCTTAACCTCCCTGGAGCCATAATTTAAGAATTCCCCACCTGACTTTCCAGTTCCCCGAACATTAGCTATTACATGAGCATATCCACGGCGCACAAAAAAATTGCTATCCCCTGCTTCAACAGAGGCATTTAGTGCATTTATACCCTTTGGAATTGAACTTGCGGATTGCCAGGCTTTATCATATGAATGAACCCCTAAGATCGCAGGAAATTTTTCATTCCCATCCGGACGGAATATATCACAATCGATCAATACTCCATCACTCATCCTGATAGATACATCACGCTCAACAATCACTCCGTATCTTCTTTCCGAAGCTTTCCATCTCTTAGTAAACATTTAAAGACTCCTTTCTTTCTGACAAATCTCTATTAAAATGTTTTCTGTTGTTTCTGGATAGAAGAATGCTACCAAGCCATGGGCTCCCTTCTTTGGATAGCCTTCAACCATTTTGGCCCCATTTTTTTCAAAATCCCTAATACTCTCCTCAATACTATCTACCTCAAAACAGATATGATTGAGACGGCTTTTTTGCTTCCATACAATACTATCTTTACCTTTTTCAGTATCTGTAAAGTGAATCAACTCCAATGAAGTATCACCAATTGGCAATATAGCGATCTTTACCCCCAGCTCCTTAATTTCCAAAACCTCTTTGCAATGAAGTCCTAATTCCTTAAAGCGTTTTATTCCCTTCTCAAAATCATCCAGAACAATGGCGGTGTGGAGTAATCTTTTCAGCATCTATTCCTTCCTCCTTCTTGAATTACCTTCATGATGATTCATACCTCTTTTCAAAAAGTTTTACCTTCCCGGCTGTCCTTTCAAGGCTTTCAGGTGGAACGAATTCTATGGATGGTCGAAATCTCAATAGATTTGATATCTTCTCCTCTATTTCAAATTTTAGAGACTTTATTTCATCCTCTTTAATTCCAACATTATATTCAACCTTCATTTTTAAAGGAGGTATTACCCTCGGGGGTGGATTTTCGAGAATGATTTTAAATGCCCCTGTAACCTTTGGAACGAATGAATTAATGACATTTCTTATTGCAGAAGGAAACACATTGATTCCTTTGACTATTAGCATATCATCAACTCGGCCTACGAATTTAACACGAAAACCCGAAACTCCACATTCACATTTTTTGGAAAATATCTGTATAATATCTCCACTATCATACCTGAAAGGTGGGGAAGCCTCCCATTCAAGAGATGTCAATATCTTCTGACCGATAGCTTCGTCCTTCCATTCAACCGGTTTTTTTGTCTCAGGATCAATGATATCATAATAAAGATGATAATCTTCGCAGACAACATGCATGCCATGATATTCTTCACAATCACACGAAATGTTATATATTCCCCATGGGACACCTGCTGAATCAAAGATTTTTGCCCCATAGGCATCCATAATTTTCCTCCTCACCTCTGGAAGACCAGCACCTGGTTCACCGGCACAAATAATCCTTTTTATCCCCAGATCTTTCACATCTTTATTTAGAGACTTTGGTGCCCTTTCTATCAAATGTTCTGCATAGGATGGAGTACATAGAAGGGTTGTTGGGCGGGTTTGGTCAATAAATTGAAGCAGTCGCTCTGCACCAGCCTCAGCTCCAACTGGAATTGTCTGAGCTCCCATATTTTCAAGGGCGCGTATCATAGGGATTCCGGCAACCCACATACTCATTCCAAAGGCATGTATCACCCTTTCCCCGGGCCTGATACCAGCCCTCCAGAAACCCCTTGCCAAAACCTCATTGGTTACATGGATGTCATGCTCGGTAAATCCATAAAAGGTGGGAAGTCCTGTGGTTCCTGAGGTAGCAGAGACCCCCACAACCTTATTTAGTGGCGCACATAAAAAAGTCCCAAAGGGATGGCCATATCTTTTGAGTGATTCTTCCTGGGCCTCTCGATGCTCCTCTTTTGTTATAAATACAGGTAGATTTCTGAATTCATCCAAACTCCTAATATCATCCGGTTCTATTCCAACTTCTTTAAATCTTTTCTTATAAAACTCAGAATTTTTATATATATAATTCATCTGTTTCTTCAATTTCCTGAACTGAATCTTTCGGATTTCCTCCAGTGGTAATGTTTCTATCTTCTTATTCCAGAATTTCTTTTCAGCCATCTATTCATCTCCTGATTTTGTGAAATCTTGGGTAAAGGCATTGATTAATATTATTGATTAGAGGAATAATATTATGGTCCTACATAAAGCCCCAATTCCTTGATTATCGGGACACCAACCTCCTCACCCCTTTTGATTGCCTCCATCAAGAACTCAGGTCCACCGAATCGAGGTTCTTCTCCAATCTTTTCAATTCCTTTCTTAAATTCTGGATCTTCATAGACATTTCTGAATGCATTGATCAGGATTTTTTTGATATCCTCGGGTGTATTTTTGTGGGCATATAGACCAACAAATGTAATTAGCTTTGCGGCCTCAGGAAACCCTAACTCAACCGCAGATGGCACGTCCGATGGATCGCTATACCTTCTGTCGCTGAAGAAGATCAGGTATCTCACCTTTCCTGCCTTCACATGGTCTTTTACAGCCCCATAAACCATTGTTGATGCATCTACATGTCCACCCAATAAAGCAGCAAGCTTCTCAGGGCTTCCCTTATAGGGGACATCTATTGCTTCGACCCCTGCCTTTCTAAATATTAATAGCCCATTAAGGTGAAGGGTGATCCCTCTACCTGTATGAGCCCATCTCAATTTCCCAGGATTTTTTCTTCCATATTCAAGAAGCTCATTAAAAGTCTTAAAAGGTGAATCACCTTTTACAATCATACCTAACTTATACTCCATAAAATTTGCTATGGGAACAAGGTCATTCTGTTTAAAGGGAACCCTTTGGGTCTTGATTGTGGTAGCAAAAAAGAAATTAGTCAGTGTGACCAGTTTGTAACCATCAGGGGGTGAGCTTATCACATCAGCAGCCGCAATACTTCCAGCGGCACCCGGTTTATTGATTACTACAACAGATTGTTTAAGATATTTAGGGGCAATTTCTGCAATGAGCCTGGACATAATATCCATCGAACTACCAGGGGTATAAGGGCACATTATTTCAATTGTTTTAGTGGGGTAGGACTCCGAAACGTTCCATGATGTTAATAAACAGAAGATGACCAAAACAGATAGAATTGATAAAAATCCCCATTTTCTCATATTCTTTACCTCCTTTAAATTGATTTTATGATATTTGAAAATTTTTCATCCATGCCATGCCAGAGATACCCGCCTCCGTCAAGAATGATTACAATCCCATTTATCAGATAAGATTCCTCTTTAGCGAGAAATGATACGAGATGAGCAACATCAATAGGTTCTCCAACCACCAAATCAAGGCGAGAACGACGGCCTATTTTTTTATTTAGGATCGGGCTCGACAATGGAGTCCTTATACCACCAGGTGCTATTACATTTACAGTAATTCCATGGTGGAAAAGCTCCTTAGCCGCAGTATGACTCAATCCAATAATTCCTGCTTTAGCAGCGCTATAATTACATTTTCCATAAAGACCAAAGATTCCGGCCCTTGAGGAGATATTGATAATTCTGCCAAACCTTTTCCTGAGCATATAGGATGAAGCCTCTCGCATACAATAAAAGGTTCCCATGAGATGGACATCAACCACCTTTTTAAAATCTTTGTCACTCTTTTTAAACAGAGGGGTGGGAGGGGTAGTAATTCCTGCTGAATTAACAAGTATATCGATCCCTCCATATTTTTTAAATATATCCTTAAATACTGATTTTACACTTTTAGAGTTGCTTACATCGAGATATTGAGAGACAATTTCGTTACCTTCTTGAATATCTCTTTTCTCTAATAGCCTTGCTGCCTTTATATTTTTGTCACAGATAATAACCTGATGACCCTCCTCAAATAGTTTTAAAGAGACTGCCTTCCCAATACCTGATGCCCCACCTGTTACAATAGCTACTTTACGAATATTCTTTTCCATATCACTCCTTCTTAAGGATATGTACTGTGCATGCCCCGAGGTCAAGGCCATCCACAACTCCACCAAGACAGTGGGTGAGACCGATTCTTGCATCTTTAACCTGCCGCTTCCCCGCCTCCCCGCGAAGTTGCCAGACTACCTCTACAATTTGGGCTACTCCTGTTGCCCCCAATGGGTGACCTTTGGCCAAAAGTCCTCCACTTGGATTCACTGGTATCCTTCCTCCCAATTCAGTAACCCCTTCATCAATCAATCTACCTCCCTCACCTTTCTTGCATAGCCCGAGATTTTCATAGTGATAAATCTCTGCAATAGTAAAACAATCGTGAAGTTCTATAACATCCAGATCTTCAGGACCAATTCCTGATATTTCATATGCTTCTTTGGCGGCCCTTTTTGTCTGTTCATTTGTTGTTATATCCCTCCAGCCCCCGTCATATGTACCAGATTTTAAAACAGAGGCCGAAATTCTAATTGCCCTTGAACCATATCTTCTAACAATTTCCTCACTGCAAAGAATTGCTGCAGCAGCTCCATCCCCTGTGGGACAACAATGAAGCACAGTAAGAGGATCTGCAACCATTGGTGAATTACATATCTCTTCAAAGGTAATCTCTTTTTGGAATTGTGCATAGGGATTTAAACACCCATTCTTATGATTTTTTATAGAGACCTTTGCAATCTGTTGGATTGTTGTTCCGTATTCATACATATGCCTTCGGGCTACCATGGCAAAATAGGAGGGCAGGGTAGCACCTTGCAATCCTTCAAGGTCCTCTTGCCTCGGTGGGATAACCCCTTTGCCGAGGATGGATAGTTGTTCCACCCCGAGTGCGAGTGCGATATTAAATTTTCCTGAAGAGATGAAATTGAATGCACACCAAATAGCACTTGAACCACTTGAGCAGATATTTTCAACATTCAGGATTGGAATACCTGTAACCCCCACCTCTCTCATAATTCTTTGTCCTATCATAGCCCCCTGGCCAGCCTGTCGGACATGGCCGATAAAGGCCGCTTCTATCTCCCTCGGGTTAATTCTTGAGTCCTTAATGGCATCTAAGAAGGCTTTACGAGCCAAATCAGTCATGGGGATTTCTGGAAATTTCCCAAGTCTTGTCATTCCTACACCGATAATATATACGCCCCTCATTTGAGCTTCCTTTCTCTCAAGAAACAGGCCTGAATTTATATGTTAAAACCTCATTTCCTTCTTTGTCCTCTTTAAACCTTCCAATAACTAACTCCACATCCATACCCAATCTTAGATTTTCTTTTTCCCAATCCACAAGAATAGAAAATACCCTCACCCCCTCGGGAAGATCAACATAACCTATTGCATATGGGGCTTCTACTCCTGGTGGGGGATATCCAATAATTGTAAAAGTATAGAGTTTACCCTTCCTACTTAAAGGGATAAGCTCCAACTCTTCGCTGAAACATTCCGAACAGATGGCCCTTTTTGGGAAGGCAGTTTTACCGCAGGCTTTACATCTGCTTCCTATAAGATACGGCCTTTCATTCGGTTTTGAAGGAATTACAAAGAGCCCTTCCCTTATGGGAATAGCCTTCTTTTCAGATTTTTGATCTGTCATAGAAAATCACCCATTAATAAAATCAAGAATATCGATTTAATAAAGACCCAATGGTTTACCTTCACCATAAACCTGCCTCAATTCATCACAGATCTCACCAATTGTTGCATATTCCTTAACTGCATCCATAATCGAAGGAATCATATTACCTCCATTCAATGCTTCAATCCTCACCTTTTTAAGTAGCTGTTTAACTTTATCATTATCCCTATCTTGTCTTAGTCTCTTTAACCTTTCAATTTGTCTTTGTTGAGAGAGAGGATTGGTTCTGAAAATATCTTTTAACTCCATGGTTTTTTCGTCTCTGTATAGATTAAGACCAACAATGACCTCTTCACCATTTTCTATCTTTTTTTGTTGTTCATAGGATGAGCTGGAAATCTCTTTCTGAATAAAACCCTTTTCCAGTGCCTCAATTGCTCCTCCCATAGCCAAAATACGATTGAGATAGTCCTCAACCCTATCCTCTATTTCCTTTGTGAGGAATTCTAAATAATATGAACCTCCAAGTGGATCAACAGTTTTTCTCACCCCTGATTCGTGATAAATTATTTGCTGAGTCCTTAGGGCAAGTGTCTGGTATTCCTCTGTTGGAATACTGTAAGCTTCATCCAGGGATGAGACGACAAGCAATTGCACACCTCCCAATATGGCTGAAAGTGCTTCAAGTGTTGTCCTTACCACATTGTTTAATGGTTGCTGTCTTGTTAAGGTGCTACCACATGTATATGCCCTGATAGGGATTTTTAATGAGGAGGGATCTTTTGCATGAAATCTCTCTTTTAAAATTTTGGCCCAAAGTTTCCTCATGGCTCTAAATTTGGCAACCTCCTCAAAGATTTCAATACTGCTGCCAAGAAATACTGTGAAACTTCTCGCAAATGAATCGATCTCCAATCCTCTTCTTAAGGCCTCCTCAATATAGGCGATGGCATTGGCGAGGGTAAAGGCCAACTCCTGAATTGCATTACCCCCGGCTTCTCTAAAATGGTAACCACAGAAAGATATGGTATTGTAATTTGGGTAGTTATCAGTGCAGTATTCTAATACATCCACAGATAGTTTTAATGATGGCAGTGGCGGGAATATATAAGTTCCACGTGCTCCAAATTCTTTTAGAATATCATTTTGCAGATATACGGAATACTCCTTGGGATCAACCCCCTGTTTTTCTCCCAGGAGAATGAACATGGATAGCATTATAGGGCTGATTGCGTTTGCAATACAGCTGATGTTTTTAATCTTTGATAGGGAAATCCCATCGAAGAGATCTTCCAAATCCCTTAGGGAATCGATAGCCACTCCAATTTTTCCCACTTCTCCATCTGCTAATGGATGATCAGAATCATAACCCAATTGAGTAGGAAGGTCGAGGGCAATATTTAATGCTGTTGTTCCCTTTTTCAATAATTCCTTTAATCTCAGATTAGTCTCTTCGGCCGATCCAAAGCCAGAGTATTGCGCCATCAACCATGGGTTCTTTCGATACATCCCTGGGTAAATCCCTCTTGTGAATGGATATTCTCCAGGTTCTCCCAGGTCCTTTTCAAATTCAAAGCCAATTCGAGCGAGGTGAGAAGGTGTATGAACCTCCTCTACAAGGATACCGGATTTTGTTACGAATCTTTTTTTATCATCATTTTCCATAGCAATAGGTATATTAAAGGTTAAAAATAAAAATGTCAAAATGAATTTCCATTTTTTGAACACGAAAGGGAAAAAATCTTATATCAGAAATGAGGT
>JBBITW010000146.1:0-8745 GCA_037440525.1 Deltaproteobacteria bacterium | reverse complement strand
GTTTTTCACGAAGAATTTTGGTTGCTTCAAGGTTAACTTCAAATGTCTCAGGATCTATAACCACTCCATAGACATCCCTTGCTGTTTGAATCGAAATATACTCATTTAAAACATCCCATCGAACCTTCTCAATTTCCCTATCAAGGGGATTACCAACTCCGCCGCCACCTCCAGAGTAGGAGACAAGGATATCTCCTGGCTCGAGGTACTGAAGATCAAATGTCCTGTAGGGAATCCGCTTATCTTTCCTTTTTATTTCAAGCTTTGTCCTCGTTCCTCCTTTACCTCCCAATAACCCAACCGATCCAAACCTTTCGCCATCGGCATTACCTGACATTGTTAGGCAATCAAGAGGTTGCCACACTTCAGGATTGTAAACATTGAGTGACTCTACATGGGTTCCTAAACCTCCACGCCACTGTCCAGGGCCAGCTGAATCTTTCAGAAATTCATATCTTAGCCATCTATAAGGGATCATCCATTCTTCTACTTCTATTGGTGCTCTTATCATCGCACCACCAAGAGGACTCGATCCACTTCCATCAACACCATCATAACCCCACGAGGCCCCACTTGAGGCAACGGCATGAAAAGTATGTGCTGTATATTCCATTATTGATCCAGTCCGAGGATCCATTTTATCTCGGCGCTTCCCTGCATATAGGGGGTTTACATGCCTACCCCATGTTGCAGGAGTCTCTTTTGGAGCAACCTGAGCAATTGCGAGCATGACACATTCCTGAATTTCTTGACCAAGTGTAACTGCCTGTGAGGCGCATGTAGCGGGATAAACCGGACAAAGAACAGTTCCTTCCTTTGTTATGATCTCCATACAATCAAAAAATCCCTGATTTCGTGGGAGTCCTGGAGGTAGACACCATAGAAGACCACTCGATACAGATGACCATACCTGACCCAAAGGAACATTGATGAAATCCGCCTGTGGATCACTCTGTGAAAAATCAAATATCAATTTACCCTCTTTTGGTTTAACAGTCATAGCCAATCTCACCCAGACAGGTTTGTCAGTTGTCCCATCCCAATCGGCCGCTCTTTCAGCATAATAGGTTCCGCCAGGCCACTGAGAGATAACCTTCTTGACGGCCTCTCTTGCCCTATCAATCAATTCATCACAAGCTGCCATAACAGTATCTTTTCCATAACCCTTAAGCAAACCAATAATTCTTTGCTCAACCTTTTTCATAGACTCATAGACCAACATATTATCCGCACGAACCATGGTTGATCCACGAAGATTCTTAAGAATGATTGAATATGCATTTTCATCAATCTTACCCTTTTTAATGATCTTCACTGGAGGAATGATCAATCCTTCACCGTGACAGTCATAACTTCGAGGGAAATAACAACCAGGATATGATCCTCCACTATCGTACTGATGGGTTCGAGCAAAATGATAGAAGACGAGTTCGCCTTTATAAAATATAGGACGTAAAAAAGACCAATCAGCCACATGACCAAATCTCACAATGAAAGGATCGTTTCCGATAATAAAGTCATCGGGATGGATATTTTCACGGCCTACCCAATCGAGCATCCCTTTTAGTGATACATGACTTCCTCCTGTATGGACAGGCATAAAATTTCCAATAGCCAGTGTTCTTTCATCCTTATCAAATAAGACTGTTCCAAGGTCACGTATATGGGAGGTTGGCACAGAAAAACACTGGCGGAATAATCTTGCACCCAATTCCTGATTCAAAGCGTTTATTCTTGCCTCAACCACTGCTAATGTAAGATGGTCTATCTTCTTACGGTTCTTCATCTTAGATAGCCTCCTTCAAGTAAGTGTTATCAGATAGTTTTCAAAGGCGTCAACAGTAACTTGACCATACAGGGGGACAACCACGGTTGTTTTTTTCTCCTCTAAAATGGCTGGGCCTCGAATGATATTTCCAGGTCGAAGTCTCTCTCCATCAAAGCAAGGCGTTTCAACAAAACCTCCACGTTCTTTGAAATATACCCTGCGTGTTCGTTTCAATGCATGGGATGGGTTTTTAGAAACAAATTTTTCTTTAGTAAGTTTTAGTGGTCTTCTTCGTGCTATGGCTCTAAGTTTAAGAAGTGCAATCGTTGCAGGTAAATTTGGATCCGACCAGCCATAAATGGCTTTATGGCGGTCGTGAAAGTTTGATACTAATTCCTTGAAGGTTACTTTTGTAAAGGATTTTCCTACCTTTGTTTCAGGCAATGTGACATTAATATCCCTTAGCTGACCAAAATAACGCATCTCAGCACCTCGCACAATAACCATTTTATTCTTACCAAGTCCCTGGCGCAAAAAGATTTCCAGAGCCTCTTTCTCCATCCCACTATAAATGGATTTCATTCTTTCAATATCTGCTTCATCATCCCTCTGATAGAAGAATCGGTTCAGAACATATCCATAATCGGCTACCAGGCCACCAAGGGCTGAAAAAACAGCAGCCTGCTTTGGAATATAGACCTTTTTAATTTCAAGTCTCCTTGCTACAGCTACTCCATGAACAGGACCTGCACCACCACCAACTACGAGTATAAAGTCCCGAGGATCGTAGCCCTTTTCAACAACGCTAAGAAAGATCTTCTCTGCCATCGTAGCTTCCTCGAGGGAGGCTATGGTATAGGCGGCTTCAACTGTATCCATACCTGATGGTTTAGCGATCTTTTCATAGATGGCCTTTTCTGCAAGTCCTTTATTCAGGGGAATTGTTCCACCCAAAAAGTAATCTGTCGGGATATAGCCAAGTACAACATCGGCATCTGTAACGGTTGGAAGCTCCCCTCCTTTTCCATAGCATGCTGGACCAGGATCAGCTCCAGCACTGGCAGGACCAACACGCAAAACACCAAGCCTGTCAAGCCATGCAATCGAGCCACCTCCTGCACCAATACTTGTAATATCCATACTTTCGATAGCGTTCTTTTGATCTCCTATAACCATTTCTGTTGTGGTCGTGATAATCCGATCTTTCAATACCCCAATATCAAGACTCGTCCCACCCATATCATAGGTAATAATGTTGATAAATCCACATAGCTCAGCCAAGAAACGCCCCATAAGGGCTCCTGTGGCTAACCCTGACCCTATAATACTTGCAGGATTTTCGAGAGCAAACTCTGCTGTTGTTACATCACCAAGGCCTGTGCTAAAGAGAAGGGTGCCCTTGAAGCTTGCCTCTTTAAGTTGATCCTGAAGGTTTTCTATAAAACGGGTAAGCAATGGCTTAACATAGGCAGCGAAAGTGGCTGTACTTAAACGATCGTACTCAATCCATCGCCTTAATATTCGTGAGGATACAACAACATTGGGAAATTCAGACCTTATTATTTCAGCTGCCCTTTCTTCATGAACAGGATTGATATAGGAATGTAAGAAACAGACAACAGGAACCTCTACATTATACCCCTTAGCCTTTTCTACAGCATCATGGACATCCTTCTCATTCAGAGGGGTGATGATCTTACCATCATATTGAATTCTCTCTTCAACACCAAAACGAAGATAGCGAGGGATTAAGACCTTAGGAGGCAAGACTTTTAGGTTGTATATATCTGTTTTGGGAATGGTTCGACCCAATTCAAAGATATCGCGAAATCCCTTTGTATAGAACAGACAACATTTTGCCCCTTTTTCTTCCAAGATACAATTTGTTGGAAGCGTTGTACCGATGGATACAGTTGAAGTATTTCGCAATAACTCCTTTGTTCCCATTTTTCGCTCTTCGGCTAAGCGGGTTATACAATTCATGATGCTTTTAGCAGGGTGAGCAGGTATGGTTTCAGATTTTGAAACACTTATCCTTTGTCTTTCATCAATAAGCACTCCATCTGTAAAAGTTCCACCAGTATCTATGAAGATTTCAAACATTATTTCCTCCTTAATAAGGGTTGCCCTCCTGATTTTAATCTATACCTTTTCTACTTTGCTCTTTTAACCAAGATTTTTATTCTTATTAAAAATTCTTATTCCTAAGCCAAACCACCCCCATTTACCAGAATTGTGCTTCCTGAAATATATTTTGAAGCGTTTGAAGCAAGAAATAGGGCTGCCTCTGCAATTTCATCGGGTTCACCGATTCTGCCGAGGGGGGTGATGGACTCCATAAATTTCATAAAATCAGGGTTACTCCAGTTTGGTCGACTCAACTCTGTCTTAACCAGACCAGGGGCTATTGCATTGACCCTTATACCGTATCGTCCCAATTCTTGTGCTAACGAACGGGTAAGCATGATGATTCCTGCCTTGCTTACACAATAAGCACTCATTCCAGGAATTGCCTTAAAGGCAAGGTCAGAGGCAATGTTGATGATACACCCTTTCTTTCTTTCTATCATCTTCCTTGCTACTGCCTGAGAGACAAGAAAATAACCCTTAAGATTAATATCCATATGCTTATCCCAGATATCCTCAGGAGTCTCAAGAAATGGGGCCATAATCAAGACACCAGCATTATTGACAAGGATGTCAATATGGCCAAATTTTTCTATTACTTCTTTTACCATTCTATCCACATCACTTTTTCTACTGGTATCTGCCTGAATTCCAATAGAGCGTCTGCCGAGTGCTTGAATCTCCTTTACAACTGCTTCTAAGCCTCCATCTTCTACTACACGAGTACAGATGGCTACATCAGCCCCTGCTGAAGCCAATGTTACCGCAATTTCTCTACCGATTCCCCTCTTTCCCCCTGTTACTAAAGCCACCTCACCTGATAATGAGAAATTAGGATTGCTCATAATATACCTCCTGACCTTTAAGATTTTCTATCTCAGTCCATCCCTTATGCTCACTCCTCATCTTCTCTCTTAACTCTTTTGTTGCTTCATAATCTATTTCGATCGTCTCTGGATTGCCTTCTTCCCTCTGAGTGATAACAACTCCATAAACATCTCTTGCCCTTTGTAAAGAGAGAAAACCATCTCTTACATTTAATCTTACCCTCTCAGGATCACGGCTTAGAGGATTACCCCATCCTGCTCCCCCACTTGTCCGGGTGATCAAAATATCACCTGGGTACATATCGCCCATATCAATTGTTTTAAATACCTCCCTCTCTTTTTTACCTGCTCTTTGAATAAAGATCTGTCCAAGTTGCGCTGGAGGAGCCCCTGCCATTCCAGGAGGGGGATGAACTGCTCCATCACAATCCCCAGACATAAGAACTGTTCGGGCCTCAGGTGGTGCAACACATAGTCGCTCTGAATAAGTTCCTCTTCCACTTATAAATTCACCAGGGCCTTCAGAATCGTTTGCTATCTCAACCACGTCCCATCTAAATGGGAAAACAAGTTCACATTCTTCAACAGAACCTCTTTTCAGGGCACCTGAATGTATGCTTCCTGTCTCACCATCCCATCCATCAAAACCCTTCACTGCTCCGGTTCCACCCTCTTCAATAAATGGGGCTGCAAAGTATTCAAGGTATTGGCCTGTTCGGGGATCAATAATTGGTAGTCGGCCAGCCACATCAACAGAGAAATGCCTTGCAGAGCATGCCTTTGCCCTTTCTGGGTCAGCATTGCCCAAGGCCATAGCACAGGCCTCATAGATTGCACAGGCACAACTGCATGCACACCCTCCATATGTGTGAGGTCGGGTGGGATTTACCACCTTCCCCTCCGGAGCAATGATATGAATGGGTATACGTGCCCCATGATTGTGAGGTATGCTTGGATCAATGTGTAAAAACACGGCAAGATAGGTAAATGCATAAGTATTGCCCAATGGGCTGTTAATAAAATCTACCTGCTCATCACTTTCGGAAAAATCAAAGGTCATCTCATCTCCTTTAACTGTAAGTTTGACCCTAACCCAAACAGGCCTATCCGGGACGCTTCCATCCCAGTCACAAGCCGACTCCCCATAATAGACCCCATCAGGTATTTGTCTAATCTGATTCCTCGTTGCTATTTCATCCCTTCGAATAATCTCACGTATACATGCCCTTAAGGTCTTAAGGCCATATCTGTCAATCAATTCACATATATCCCTTTCCATTCTCCTTATCGATCCATAGATAAGCATATTGTCAGAACGAACAGCATTAGGGGTTCGGACATTATTAAGAATTATTTCATATACCTCCTCGTTAACTTTGCCTTTCTTGATGATCTTAACCGGTGGGATATTAAGTCCTTCGGCAATACAGTCATATGCCCTTGGGAAATAGCTTCCAGAGAGGGCACCTCCGCTATCTGCTTGATGGGCCCTGAAGTGGCAATAGAAGACCAATTCGTCATGCCAGTAGATGGGGATAAGAAATGTCCAATCAGGCAGGTGACCACTTCTCACAATATAGGCATCGTTTCCGATCACCATATCTCCTGGGTTCAATTTACCAAATCTCCTAAGTATGGCTTTGGTCGGAATCTCTGCAAGCAGGCAATGGCATGGTATAAACTCCACAGAAGTCACAATTTCAACCTCTGGGGTAAGGAGCACTGGTCCCATATCCCGTGCCAATCCCATGACATAACTCTGGGCAGAGTGAACCACCCTTTCTCCACATTCACGTGTGAGCGTCAATAACCTGTTCCAGACAACACTTAGAGTAATGGGATCAACCTCAGCATTTTTTCTCTTTAGCGACATTGCCCATACCTCCTTTATTAAATCGTAATGTAATTACCATACTTATCAACTATTAGCTTAAATTTTGGTGGAATAACAACATTGGTCATTCTCTCTTCGACAATACAAGGCCCTTCCAATAAGTTCCCACTTAAAAGCTGATCTCCATCATAGATCTTTGTTTTAACGAAGCCTCTGCTCTCTTCAAAATAGACATTTCGTTCTCCCTTAAGTGCATCCTTAGGATTTTTATCTCCCTCTGGTAATTTCTTAAGTTTAAGTTTTGGCATCTTTCCTATGGCCCGAAGACCAAAGCCCATAAATTCAATAGGATAGTTTTTATCAGAGGAGCCATATAATTCTTTATGCCTTCGATGGAAATTGGCCACACCTTTAAAAATATTTGAATGGTTGATAGATCCATTAGGCCAAGAAACCTCTACATCTCTAAACTGACCCCAATACTTTACCCTCATGGTTCTCTCCAACAGTCTATTTCCTTTAGGTATTCCTTCTCTCTCAAGGATTCTAATGGCCTCTTCCTCCATTTCTTTGTAAATGGTCTTAACTTTGTTAATATCAAGGCTATTTTTGTCTGCATGGTAGAAGCGGGTAAAATCATGGATCAGATCCACATCGAGCATACCAAATGCACAGTAAATGGGAGCATATTTTGGAATGATAACCTTTGAGATATATAATTCCTGAGCTATCTTCAATGCACATGTTGGCCCTGCAGCTCCACCAGCTATGAGGACAAATACCCGAGGGTCATACCCGCGTTTTGTAAATGTATTGGAAACAGCGTCTGCCATAACGGAATTGCTCACTCTATAGATTGCAGAGGCTGCCTCCACAATACTCATTCCGAGTCTATCAGCTATCTTCTTTACTGCCTTCTCGGAAAGATCCTTTCTCAGTTTCATCTCCCCGCCAAGAAAATAATCAGGGGATATATAACCTAAGAGGACATCGGCATCTGTTACAGTCGCTTCTTCTCCTCCAAGGCCATAGCAGGCTGGACCCGGGTCTGCTCCTGCACTCTTCGGACCAACACGAAGGGTATTGGTTGCATCAAACCAGGCAATACTTCCTCCTCCAGCACCAATGCTATCCACGTCGATGATTGGTAAAGAAAACCTATGCTCAGCAATGAGGCTCTCTGTTTTTGTAATGAATTTACCATTATCGATTATGGAAATATCGAAGCTCGTTCCTCCCATGTCGATTGATAGAAGATTTCTAAATCCATGTAGTCTTCCAACTGCAAGCGCTGCAGGGGGCCCTGCTGCAGGGCCTGAGGTTGCGAGGGTTGCAGGGTTTTCAATTCCTATTTCAGCAGTCTCAACCCCACCGTTATTCTGCATAAAGAGGAATTGTCCATTAAAGCCCTCCTTCATAAGGAAATTAGAAAGGGTGTGGATATACTCTGCTACTGAAGGTGCTATGTAGGCATTTATAACTGCTGTGCTTGTCCTTTCATATTCTCCTATGGCTGGTAAAATCTTGTGTGAAAGGGTAATATGAGCTTCTGGAAATTCCCTCCGAATAATCTCACCAATCCTTTCTTCGTGTTCAGGATACAGGAATGACCAGAGCAGGGCTACTACAATTCCTTCGACATTCATCTTTTTTAAAAAGGCAATAGCCCTTTTAACGCTTTCCTCATCGAGGGACCTTACCACTTCACCCCTCGAATTCACCCTTTCTTTCACACCCCTCCTGAGATACCTTGGAATAAGAGGCTCTGGAAAGGACCTTCTCCAATCATAGATGTTATCCCTTATCAGCCTTCTAAGTTGCAAGACATCGGAGTGTCCCTCTGTGGCAATCAATCCAAGTTTTGGTCCAGACCGTGTAATAATGACATTTGTCCCCTGGGTCGTTCCATGAACGATTGTCCTCACCTTCTGCAAAAATTCCCTGCGGGTAAGATTATTCTTCTTAGCCAATGCATCAATCGCATTGATTGTCCCTTGGGCAAGATTTTTGGAGATAGTCAGAGTTTTAGAAGTTACTAAATTCCCCTTCTCATCCACTGAGATGGAGTCTGTAAAGGTTCCTCCAGTATCGATGGCCACTCGAAAACCCATATCTCATCCTCCCTTTATTTCAATTCTTGAAAGATGAAAAGGTGATGCTTTGATAAAATTAATTAAAATGGCAAATTT
>JBBITW010000145.1:0-8824 GCA_037440525.1 Deltaproteobacteria bacterium | reverse complement strand
GTGGTGTCATTCCGAGCGAAGCGAGGAATCTATAGAATGACATTACGACACAGCCCCGTGAGGAAAGTCCAAAGGTGAGGGGCGCCAGCGAGAGGGGAAGGCAATGATTAGACTATCTTTCCGTAATATGGGTGTCGGTCCGCTTCCATGAAGGTTTTTAAGAGGATTAAGAGTGCACTTTTAATACTTAAATGACACCTCTTACAAAATAGTTGACTTTTTAGAAAAGTATTTGTTAAAATTTTAGATATTTTTTAAGGTGAAATAAAAGAGGAGAGGAGGGATTAGATCATGAGGTTTTTGGGGGTGATCCTTATTATTCTTCTTATCCTTTTTTCCTTCCACCATCAAGGATTGGCTGAGGATAATAAATATATTGTAAAGCCAGGTGATTCTCTTTACACAATTTCAAGATCATTGGGAGTTTCTTTAATTGCATTAAAGGAAGCAAACCGTTTAGAAGGGAATATGATCAGACCCAAACAGGTATTAGTTATACCAGTTTCTAAGGATGCACAGGGAGAGAGACAGATAAAAAAGATTGAAATTTTGAAAGAGCATTATATTGTTAAGAAAGGGGATAATCTATATAGTATTTCAAAGAGAGTTGGAGTATCAGTAGATGAAATAAAAAGGATTAACCATCTACGATCCTCCTCATTAAAAATAGGTCAGAGGCTTCTACTCAATAAACCATCAATTCATATTGAAGATGAATTAGAGGATATTCCAAGTGATGCAGAAATGTCTTCTGAGGTTTTATCGATTGAAGGAGATGTGGAAATTGAATCAAAACCTATTGGGAAGTGGAAGAGTGAGGAAGAGAGGAACCTATTTATCAGAGTAGTTAAGACATTTTTAGGAGTCCCTTATAAACTGGGAGGTTCTACATTAAAAGGGATCGATTGTTCTGCCTTTGTGAAAAAGATTTATGAAATATTTAATATTGATCTTCCAAGGACAGTAAGGGAACAATTCAAATTCGGGAAAAAGGTTGAAAAGGACCAGCTGGAGAAAGGGGACCTTGTTTTTTTCAGAAGCAATAGGGCAAATAATGCACATGTAGGTATCTATATAGGAGATAATAAATTTGTTCATGCATCATATCGTGATAGAGAGGTAAGGATTGATGATCTGAATTCTCCCTATTTCAAACGATATTTCCTAAAAGGTATTCGGGTAAAGGAATTGGAAAGAGAAAGTTAAAGCCATGATTATCTCCATTAATCCTAAAAATCCCCAGCTAAGGCTTATTCGGAAGGTTGTTGAAGTCCTTGAGAAGGGAGGAGTCATTGGATATCCAACAGATACAATTTATGGGGTTGGTTGTGATCTTTTCAACCCTGAAGCAATCAGAAAGATTCACCGATTGAAGAAGATTGAAGGGAATAAACCATTAAGTTTCATATGCTCTGATTTAAAAGATATAAGCAAATATGCATATGTTTCCAATTATGCTTATAAAATGATGAAACGCCTGCTTCCTGGTCCATACACCTTTGTCCTCAAGGCAACAAAACTTGTTCCCAAGATTGCGATGACAAGGCAGAAGACTGTGGGGATCAGGATCCCCGATAATAAAATTTGTCTCAGTCTTGTTCGCGAATTAAAACATCCCATTATCAGCACAAGCGTTTACAAACCTGATGAAAGTCTATACAATAATCCTTCAGAGATAGAGGAGCGATTTGGAAAGCAGCTTGATCTTGTTGTTGATGGAGGGGTGATTGTTTCGGAGCATTCAAGCATTGTCGATCTAACCGGTGAGTCTCCCAGGGTGATTCGAAAAGGAAAAGGGGATGTGAGCCTTTTCGAATAATAATTAAAATCCCTCACTAAATCTTCTTTTCATTAATAAGATTAAAAAATGATTATCGATTGCCATACACATATATTTCCTGATCAGATAAGAAAGAATAGAGAAGATTTCTGCAGGGAGGATGCAGGATTCTCATCTATTTATAAAGATATAAAAGCCAAAATGATAGGTATTGAGGAGCTTATATCATCAATGGATGAGACAGGAATTGAAAGATCAGTCATATGTGGATTTCCGTGGGAAAAATCAGAGCTCTGCTCTCTTCATAATAGATATATATTGGAATCAGCCTCCTATTATCCTAATCGGGTGATCCCATTTATTTCACTTCAATTTTCTTCCCCTGACTGGTCATTGAATGAACTGGATAGAGCATTTAAGGAAGGTGCAAAAGGTGTTGGGGAGGTTGGTTTTTATAATAAGAGGATGACACTCAAGGATATTGATGGGATGAAGCCTGTTCTTGAGGAGATGGAAATGCGAAGAATACCAATTCTTTTACATACAAATGAAATTATCGGTCATCATTATCCAGGAAAGGGAAGGACATCCATTGAAACCTTTTATAAATTTATTCTCAAATTTCCAAAACTCCCAATTATCCTGGCACATTGGGGAGGGGGACTTGTTTTTTATGAATTGATGCCCGAGGTATCAAGAGAGATGACAAATGTCTTTTATGATACCGCCGCCTCTCCTTTTATTTATTCCAAAAGGATATATTCGATTGTGAGTCAGATTGTTGGAGTTGAGAGAATCCTTTTTGGATCGGATTATCCATTGATTAGGCCCGAGAGATATTTCCGAGAGCTCGAAGAATCAGGACTCTCAGAAGAAGATAGAAAGAGGATACTCGGCATCAATTTCTCGAGGTTTTTTGTTTGATCAGCGTTGATCTACCTTCAGCTATAACTGTTCCGTCCTCTCTTGTAATTCTGGCCTTTGCCTTTACCAACCTTTTACCCACCTCTTGAATCTCCCCATAAACATTAATTGGTTCGAGGATAGGGGCAGGGTTTTTGAATCTGACTTCCAGGAGGGCTGTAACGGTATTATTGCCTAATTCATAGGATAGTTTTGCCATAGCCTCATCAAGTAGGGTGCTTATAATCCCACCATGAACAATGCCATCATATCCCTGGTATGTTGGGGATGCTATAAATTTAGTTTTGAGTGTCTTTTTTTCTTTATCAATATCAAATTGTAAATGTAATCCACCGGGATTATTCTCTCCACAGACAAAACAATTTCCATAGGTTTCAAATTTCATCCCTAACCTCCATAAATTAGAAAAATTTAAGATCTTAGTCCTTGAACATTCACCAATTGACTTGCCATAATTTGTATCATATATTTTTCAGGAGGGATTTGTCAAATATGGAAGATTACAGCCGTCATCTTGAATTGGCGATAACAGTAGCCAAAGAGTCAGGAGAGATCCAGAGGGTTCACTATGTCCAATCGCATCATGTAGAATATAAGGGAGAATTTAATCCTGTTACCGAGGTGGATAAAATTTGTGAAGATGTAATTGTCAGAAAGATTTTAAATAACTTTCCCGATCACGATATCTTAGCAGAAGAACGACCTTTCACTGGGAAAAGATCTACCTTCAGATGGATTATTGATCCAATCGATGGCACAACAAATTATTTCCATAGGTTTCCATTCTTCTGTGTATCAATTGCCCTGGAAGTAGAGGGAGAGATAAAAATAGGGGTAGTATATAACCCAATACTTGATGAGCTCTTCATCGCAGAAAAAGGCAGGGGTGCATATCTAAATGGTCATAGAATCAACGTTTCAAGAGTAGATGATCTTAAAAAGAGTTTTCTCGCAACAGGGTTTCCGTATGATGTTCATGGAAACGTTGATTTTTATCTCCGTTATTTCCGGCAATTCCTTGGCAGGAGTTTTGCAATACGAAGACCAGGATCAGCAGCGATTGATCTATGCTATCTTGCGGCAGGACGTTTCGATGGTTTCTGGGAATTAAAACTTCATCCCTGGGATATGGCTGCAGGATGCTTGATGATAACAGAGGCAGGAGGAAAGGTTACAGATTTTAAGGGCGAGCCATTCAGTATATATTCAGAGGAAATTCTTGCCTCAAACGGATTGATCCACGAACAGATGATTCAGGTCATAAAAGAGATTTAAGTCTTGAAGGAAGAGGATGATGATTAATCGAGAACCGCAAGGGCCTCAATCTCTATCAACCAGTCCTCCCTTAAAAGTCTGTTTACAACAATCCCTGTTGCCGAAGGATAATTTCCTTTGAAATATTCTCGCCTGATTTCAGCTGTTTCAGCATATTGTGGCAGGGCCTGAGGAGTAATATAATCAACGGTCTTAATCACATCATCAAGGCTTCCCCCCGCCATCTCCAAAATCTTCTTTAATTGTTCATAAATCACCCTCATTTGCCCCTTTAGATCTCCTGGAAATAAGGTTCTATGATTTTCATCTGTTGCTACCAATCCCGAGATCGCAATAATCTTTCCTTTCTTTACTGCATCACTCCAAGTATACTGTTTCCGCCTATAAAGCTCCTCATAGATATTTATATTTATCCTTTCCATCATCCATCCTCCTAAATATTATCTGCAGGGTTTTACTCTGCTTTTTATCTCTGTTTCTCCTGCAGTAATTTTGGTCTCATTTTCTTAGAAGTGAATTGCTGATGATTAATTTCTGTATTTCTGTTGTCCCCTCATAAATCCTTATAGCACGCACTTCCCTGTAAAGCCTTTCAGCAGGGTTTCCCTTCACAACCCCCAGACCTCCAAAGATCTGCACAGCATTATCGATTACCCGCTGCGCCATCTCAGTGGCATAATATTTGGCCATGGATGCCTCAATTGATATATCATTCAGCCCCTGGTCTTTAAGAAGGGCCGCCTTATATACGAGGAGCCTTGCTGCCTCAATCTCTGTTGCCATTTCAGCAAGTTTGAAACCAACAGCCTGAAACCTTGATATTGGTCTTCCAAACTGGATCCTTTTTTTTGAATAGTTAAGTGCCTCGTCAAATGCTGCCTGGGCCATTCCGCATCCTGCTGCCCCAACAGACATACGGAAGAGATTCAATGTCTTTTGGGCGATTTCAAATCCTTCTCCTTCATTCCCAAGAATATTGTCTTTACCAATAGGGCAATCCTCGAATTCATATTCCACTATATCATGTGGTGCTACAAGTTCTAATCTTTTCCCTACATTGAATCCTTTCATACCCTTTTCTAAGATGAATGCTGTGATGCCATCTTCATTCTTTGTTCGCGCAAAGACTATGGCCATATTTGCAGCATATCCATTGGAGATGAATCTCTTTTTACCACTCAACCTGTATTCACCCGAGCTGAACTGAGCCCTTGTAGAGAGTGAATAGACATCTGATCCAGCCTCAGGCTCTGTAAGGGCAAACGTGGTAAGATAGTCTCCACTGGCAATTTTTGGTAGATATCTTTCTTTCTGCCTTTCTGAACCTGATATGACTATTGGGTAGCTTCCGAGGCCCTGCATGGCAAATGTTACATCTGCATGGACATAAACCTTGGCAAGCTCTTCTCGAATTAAACAGATATTGATGGCCTTTATTCCAAAACCTCCGTATTCCTCAGGGATCAGATAGCGAAATATCCCTTCTTCAGCCATTGCCTTCACCATTGCAGGAGGGACTTCAGAACCCTCACCGAATTGTTCGGATATTTTCCGAAGTTTGGTAACTGCAAATCTTCTACATTTTTCTTTTAAAATAATTGATTCTTCAGAAAGATTAAAATCCATAATTCTTATCAATCCTCTAATCCTAATAATTCTCTTCCATTCTTCCAGAGAATCTTCTCCTTAAGATCGTCTGATATCGAAAGGCTTAAGAGATATTCGATATCTTCCTTCTGCCGTGCGAAAGGTGTATCTGTTCCGAAAAGGATACGCTCGGGATCGTGTCTCTCTATGAGATCAATGGTCCATTCCTTAGGTTGGAAACATAATCCTGGTGGATAAGAGGTATCAATATATATATCTCTTCCCAATAGGTGTTTCTTTGCCTCTTCGGTCATTTGAGCTCCACCGAAATGGGCCACAACCATAGAAATCTTTGGAAAGATATTTAAAACTCTTGCGATTCTTTCAGGGGTTGCTAAGATTTCCTCATTCTCTTTGGCCAACAATCCTGGTCCTGAATGAAAGATCATAAACATTCCCTCTCTTATAATCTCTTCATAAAGGGGAAAAGCCCTTTCATCATCAGGGCTAAAACCCTGAAAGAGTGAGTTAAATTTTACTCCCTTTATCCCTCCATCCTTCAGCCTTTTTACCTCTTCTTTGTATGCCTCATAAAATGGATGTATGGATCCAATAGGTACGAGACCATTACCCTTCTGTTTAATAATCCATGAATTTGTCTCTTTTACAAGATCAGGTGAAACGGCAACAGCAAGGATGAGAGATTCTTTCACACCTGATCTCTTCATCTCTTTAAGGAGTCCTGAGACAGTTCCATCTCCATAGGGCATGAATCCCTTTTCCTTTTTGACGGAATCTATGATCTTCCTTGCTACATTTTCAGGAAAGATATGATTATGGAAATCTAATACAGGAAACATAAAGTATTACTTGGAAAATAAGAGTCGTTGGTTTGAGGGCTAAGGCTGATTGAGATTACCACGCCCTTCGGACTCACAACGACTTCGTTGGATTGCCATGTCGCTTTGCGCAATGAGACCAAGGGATTAAATTCACTCCTTATGCCTTTCTAATCGAACATAATAGTGACTTCATATCTGGATAACCCATGATTGGTTCTCTACACCATGTATCTGTCAAAAGGTTGGCATTCGCCTCTTTAGGCCATCCATGGGGAACTAAGACAACACCTTCTGATACCCTTTCATCCACATGTGCCTTCATCCGAACCATCCCTCTTTCTGTCTCGATAATTATATCATCAGCCTCTTTTATTCCGTATTTTAGTGCAGTATCTGGACCTATCTCTGCCCTTGGTTCTGGATTCTTTTCTATTAGTGATTTAACCCTCCTCATTTGACCATGTGTATAATATATATTTCTATTCCCTGTGGAGAGTATTAGTGGGTACTTTCCGAATAGCTCAGGGGAACTCAAGGGGCTCTTTTTGGGTTCGAGGTATGTGGGGAGAGGATCAAAACCAACCCTTTTTAAGGCCTCGCTATAGATTTCAATCTTTCCCGAGGGGGTTGAAAACTTTTCATCCTTCATCCCATATTGTTTCATTTGATAATATGCACCTTCAGGTTTCTCTTCCAATAGCTGTTGAAATGTGAGACCAGTTGGCCCCAATTCAAAAGAAACAAGCTCCTCCTCAGATTTCCATGGAAATTTATCTCCAAGCCCGAGCCTTTTTGCCAGTTCAGTGAAGAACCTCCATTCAGACCAGCTTTCATAATATGGTTCGATGGCTTTTTTTCGAAGCATCAGATATGGAAGGCAATGGCAGACATTGTAGGTATAGGCCAATCCCCACTTTTCGAGATGAGAGCATGCAGGAAGGACATAATGTGCAAGCTCACCTGTTTCAGTCATGAATAGGTCATGGACGACCAAGAGCTCAAGTTTCTTGAAGGCCTCCCTAAATGCATTGGAATCAGGCATAGAGATGATGGGATTTCCTCCTATAATCAAAAATGCCTTTATCTTTTCAGGGATACTCTCGGGCACACATGTTACAACACCATAAGGACTTTTCCTTCCCCATACCTCATAGAATAGAGGATATTTGTCTGCACCTAATGGTTCTCCTTCTATATCCATACCCACGTTGCCTAACTTCAATCTCGGGCTTATAACCCAGCCACCAGGATTATTGATATTGCCTGTAATCACCTGGAGGAGAGCAAAGGCTCGACTATTCTGCGTTCCATTTGCTGTCTGGTCCTGTGTATTTGTTCCCTGGTAGATACTTGCACCTTTGATATTTGCAAAAAGATGGGTGACCCTTCTAATATCCTCGGCAGAGACCCATGTTATCTTCTCCGCCCATTCAGGGGTATATTTTTGAATATGGGTAAAAAGTTTATCAAATCCGACTGTATATTTTTCTATAAAATTTTCATCATACAATTTCTCATTAATAATCACATTGATCATAGCCAAAGCCATAGCCCCATCTGTGCCAGGCCTTATCCTGAGGTACATTTCAGCACGGTCCGCAAGGGGGATCCTCTTTGGATCAATTACTATCAGTTTTGCTCCCTTTTTCAAATTCTCCTCTATAGCAATTCTTAATGGAAAGTCAGATTCGTCTGGGTTATGACCCCAGAGTATATAAAGGTTTGAATCAAGCTCTTCTGTGGGGTATTTACCAAATGTGATCTGCCTTGTCCTGATTCTCATTCGATAGCAGATGCTTTCAACAGAGAAGAAGTTAGGGGAACCAAAGGCTGCCTTGAACCTCTGTGTTAGTCCCACCATTTCTAAGTTCTCAACTCCGATTGATCCATTAAAAACACCTAATACATATGGACCGAATTGACTCTTTAGCCTTGATAATTTATCTGCAATCTCATCAAGGGCCTGATCCCATGAGATCCTTTCCCAGTCTCCATCCCTCCTCTTCATCGGGTACTTTAGCCTTTCAGGGTGATAGATATTCTCAAGCATGGCCTCCCCTTTTGGACAGAGTTTCCCTTTATTTAGCGGATGAGTTTCAAGCCCCTCAACATTTATTGCCTTTCCATCTTCAACCGTTACCTTTATACCACAACTATGGTAGCATAATGTACAATCAGTAAGGATAATCTTTCTCTCCTTTTCCATTATTGAATCAACCTCCTATTGAATTATTTCTAAATTGAGCGATTCCAGATTGTTATTGCGAGGCAATCTCTACCGAGTTGTCATTCCGAGCGGAGCGAGGAATCTATAAGATTGCCACGCAATGACTGATCCGCCTTTGGCGGAAAGGCTTTTATTAAAAAAAGCTCAATTTAGGTTACTATTAATTACTTTAAAACCAATCTCTTCTTT
>JBBITW010000144.1:0-9028 GCA_037440525.1 Deltaproteobacteria bacterium | reverse complement strand
TTGTTTGTCATTCCGAGCGAAGCGAGGAATCTATAGAATTCAAACCCTTATAAAAATAGATTCTTCGGCTAAAGCCTCAGAATAACATTACGACACAGCCCCAGTGTGTCGGGAGAGGGTTAAGGTGAGGGGTTCAGATCAGCAGATGTCATTTATTTAATGCTCCCAATAATAAGTTTGTAATTCAACAATTTTTCAGCATGAATGGTTTGAAATGGTCAAAAGCTGAGAAGAGAATTGCACGGCGATCATTTGCGCTGGCATATGAACGGGAATGCGAAAATCTCGCTGGAAAGCTCAAGGAAATGGCCAACACCATCAAAGAGCCAGGTGATCTCTGGTTAATAAAAAATTTTTTATCAAAACAATTGAAAAGAATTGAAGAAAAATATGATTTCAGCTATTCGGTTTTAATTCTACTCTTTGCCTTACTTATAAAGGAAGGCTGGTTAAAAGAGTCTGAATTAGAGGGTATAGGAGAGGATAAAATGGAGAGGATCAGATATCTTGTTAGTTTAAAACACTCAAAAGAGAAAGGGAAGGAATAATAACATTCGATGGAAATTTTTTAATAAAAGGCAAGGCTTGCAAAGGTTACAACAGACTGTGTCTCACGGGTATAGGCCTGACAATAACGGAGGAGCCTTCCCTTATTGGCCTCAATCACTTTTAGCATTGTATAAATGGCTGGAAAACCGCAGACCCTCCTTCTGTCCTGTTCCCTTTGAATATATGAATAGAATCCCTCTCCATCCAATTTTTCCACATATTCCAGCATCTCCAGATCAACTCTCTCTAAGACCTTTAGCCTTTCTTCCCTGATCCCTTCACTATCCCCAAACTGAAGTCCTATATGGGAGAGGTCTGCGCTGGCAATATAACAAACTTCCCTCTTCATGGATGAAACCGACTCCTTTAAGGCCTCGATAAATTGCCTAACAGGTAAAAGTTCTTGGGGTGAAATTCCCCTTAATATCGCCTCATGGAATGATCCACATAGGATGGGAACTATCGTGATATTCATTGGTTCGGGGTAGATGTAGCGTAGAAAAACAGATTGGAACTCAATAGAATGTTCGCTTCGGTGAATCACTTCATCTTCGAAAAGGTCATAAGGGCATCGGGACTGGATGAAATCAACAAGCTCTTTATCAACATTTAAGCTACCAAGGGGTGTAATAAAATCCTTTCGTGTGAGAGAAAAGAATTGTTTCATAGGGGCATGTGAGATACCAAAGATAATAAAGCAAGAGTGGGGATTTCGCTTCTTAATCTCTCTGTGTGAAAATGCATAACAATTACCTCCCCTATGAAAATCTATATGTGGTGAAACAACACCCTTTAGCCCCATCTCTTCACTATTATCTGATATAGCTTCGGGACTGTCCTCACTATTAAAATATCCTTCAAGTTGTATCTTTAACTTCTCAGGCCGGGCCTCATAACTCTTTCCTGAAAATGCTGGCTCTCGGAAAGGGGAGTTTTTAAATTTTTCCTCTTTCTCCTTCAATACTTCTTGGAATCTCTCACCTTCGAGGAATAAGCTTTCATCTAATTGCTGGATGATCTCCTGGAGTTTTTCCGTGTAAAGAAATTCTCCAAACCTCCTCATATATTCAGTCTGTATATCAAGGAGGGAATGTTTTCCATCAAAAAGAGATAGAATAAAATAGAGAGGAAGGGGTAAAAAGAAGGTCTTTTCACTGATGCTCTGTGGGTCTTGAAGACAAAGAAAGGTTTGTCCTGACATCTGGACAGGGAATATGTTGATATTGCGAAGCTTTGGAAAATCCACGAACAACCTCAAATAATAATACCTGTATCTTATGTAAACGAATTCCCATTCACTTTTATCCCATTGCTTGGCTCGTCACTCTCCCTGCACTGTCTGACTCCTGCTCTTTAGTTCTGGGTTCTACAGGTTTCAGCGCAAGTTCAATGGCCTCGTCCATCCTCTGGATAAATTTGAAATTCAATTGACTTCTTATATGCTCTGGAATCTCTTCAAGGTCTTTTTCATTCTTTTTTGGAAGGATGATGGTTTTTATGCCTGCTCGCATTCCTGCGAGGACCTTCTCCTTGATTCCCCCCACAGGTAAGACAAGGCCTCTGAGTGTAATCTCCCCTGTCATAGCCACATCATTTCTGACAGGTGTATTGGTCAAAAGAGAGGTTAGCGCAACAAACATAGTTATCCCAGCCGAAGGCCCATCCTTTGGAATGGCCCCTGCTGGGACATGTATATGAATATCATTCTTTGCAAAAAAATCCTCATCTATGCCGAGTTCCTTCGATTTCGATCTGACATAGGCTAAAGCAGCCTGAGCAGACTCTTTCATCACATCCCCAAGCTGTCCTGTCAATGTTAATCCCTTCTCACCTCTCATCTTTGTCGCCTCTACAAAAATGATGTCACCTCCGGTTGGGGTCCAGGCAAGACCAGTGGCAACCCCAGGTTCGGATGTCCTTTCTGCAACTTCGGGGAAGAACTTAACAGGCCCTAGGAATTTGTGCAGGTTCTCAGGACTGATAGTAACCTTCTCCTTCTTACCTGCGGCAACATCTTTTGCCACCCCACGGCATATAGCCGCAATCTCTCTTTCGAGGTTTCTTACCCCTGCTTCACGTGTATATGAACTGATAATTACCTGAATTGCCGAATCCTCGAATTCTATATCCCCTGATGTCAAGCCATGTTCACCTATCTGCTTGGGAATCAGAAATTCCTTTGCAATCATCATCTTCTGATCCTCACTATAACCAGGAAGTTCGAGGGTCTCCATACGGTCTCTGAGTGCAGGGGGAATGGTATCAAGCACATTGGCTGTGGTAATAAACATTACCTTGGATAGATCAAATGGGACATCAATATAATGGTCTGAGAATGAGAAATTTTGTTCAGGATCCAACACCTCAAGGAGTGCTGAAGAAGGATCTCCACGAAAATCCATTCCTATCTTATCCACCTCGTCGAGCATGAAGACAGGGTTATTTGAGCCTGCCTTCTTAATCCCTTGAATAATCCTCCCTGGCAAGGCACCCACATATGTCCTTCTATGTCCCCTGATTTCAGCTTCATCCCTAACCCCACCCAAAGAGATTCTAATAAATTTTCTACCCATAGCTCGGGCAATGGATTTGCCAAGGGATGTCTTACCAACACCAGGGGGGCCGACAAAGCATAGGATAGGCCCCTTCATATCGGCTTTCAACTTTCTCACGGCTAAATATTCTAAGATCCTCTTTTTAACCTTTTCCAAATCATAATGGTCTTCATCCAGTGTCTTTTGGGCATTATTTATATCGAGATTGTCTTCTGTTGTTTCTGACCAGGGAAGCACCACCAGCCAATCAAGGTAAGTCCTCGCTACAGTATACTCTGCTGAAGCCGGAGGTATCTTAGCCAGACGATCCAACTCCTTCTCTGCGGCTGTAACCACTTCAGGTGGCATCTTGGCCTTTTTTATCTTCTCTTTAAGTTCCTTAATCTCTGTTGAGTGATCATCAAGCTCCCCTAACTCCTTCTTAATGGCCTTCAACTGTTCCCTTAGATAATATTCTCTCTGTGTCCGATCCATATCCTCTTTGACCTGGGATTGGATCTTGTTGCCCAATTCCAATACCTGAACCTCTTTATTTAAAAGAAGATGGACTCTCGTAAGCCTTTCGCGGACATCGAAGGTTTCAAGGATTGCCTGTTTCTCAGGGGTTGAAATGTTGAGGTTGGAAGCAATCAAGTCGGCCAGTATAGAAGGCGACTTTATATTGTTAACCATCGTTCCCAATTCTGCAGTAAGATAAGGGGCAAGTTCCACAGCCCTCTGGAAGAGATTTTTCAAATTCATCATCAGGGCTTCTATCTCCACCCCTTGGGTGAATATTTCATTAACCGTCTCGCTTCTTGCCTTAAAATATGGATCCCTCTGGATATATTCTTTTATCTTTATTCTCGAGATCCCCTGAACGATCACCCGCTGGCTCCCATCCAACTCTCGTATCATCCTTAAGATAAGAGCAGCCACTCCTACTGTATATAGGTCACTCTCTTTTGGATCCTCAATCTCAGACTTTTTCTGGGTTATGATTCCGATGATTCGATCTGAATCCATTGCTTCATCGATCAACTTTACCGATCTCTTTCGACCCACCATGATGGGAAGAATTAAATCAGGGTAAAGGACAGTCCCCCTTAAAGGGAGAATTGGTAGTTCACTCGGTACCAGGATCTTATCATCCTTACCCTTCTCTTCCTTATCGGCGCCTCCCCTCGGCAGAAATATCATAATGACCTCCTGCAATATTAACTAATCTAATTATAACATAATCATTATAAAAACAACTGTCAATGTAGATCAAAGAATAAAAATTTAATTCTCCCCCTTATATGGCTTCTTGCAGATACTGCAGATTCCCATCTCATTTATCGTGCCAATACATGTCCCATCACTGCAAGGTATCCGCTCTGAGAAGTCTATCTGCTCCTCAACCCTTTCAATAGGCTTCCCACACCAGCAACAGAATTTACTCCTCTCCGGAATCTCTTCTTTGCACAGAGGGCATAAGATAGAAAAGAGATTTTCTCCACAATGAGGGCATCTCATCTAATCCTCCTCAAGGTCGAGGCCTTTAATAAATCGTTCTATATCCCTTTTATTCCTCCTTAGCTCATAAAGAAGCCTTCTTGTCCCTTCATCAGGAAAAAGGCGATTTAGATCATAATCTTTGCCAGGGAAAAGTATATTTAGGTCTACTTCCTTCCTCTTTTCCTCGAAATCTCTCTTTTTGTCTTTGTTCTCTTTTTCTTCCATAAGGCTTTCCTCTTTATAGGATATAGCTTCACATTTTGTCAACATATTTCATTGAAATCTCTGGAAAATATTTAAACGAGTCTTACAGACTGGGGAGTTAGGGTGGAATGTCCGCATTCGAAGGTTTTGGAACCCTACCTCCCCAGTCATTTCAAGACTTTTTCAGTGCTCTCTCATTGAAAGCTAAATTGAAGTTGATATAGTCTATAATATAATCCCTTTTTGGCCATTAATTCTTCATGAGTTCCAGTCTCTCTAACTTTTCCCTTATGGAGAACAATAATTCTATTCGCCAGCCGGATGGTTGAAAGGCGATGAGCAATAACGATAGCTGTTTTCCCCTTGAGTAATCTTTCAATTCCTTTCTGAACGAGTCTTTCTGTCTCAGGATCCACATGAGATGTTGCTTCATCAATAAGGAGTATCTTTGGATTAAGGTAAAGGGCCCTTGCCAAGGCCAATAGTTGCCTCTCTCCGGAAGACAGGACCTCTCCTCCCTCCCCCACATTTGTTTTGAACCCTTGAGGGAGCCGCTGAATGAACCTCTCAGCCTCCACCAATCGAGCCACTTCCCTCACCCTTTCTCCCTCATTCCTATCATTTCCCAGCATTATATTTCCCTCAATATCTTCCGAAAAAAGGAATGTGTCCTGCATAACCCATCCTATTTGTGATCTAAGTTCACGGATACTTCGCTCCCTGATATCAATTCCACCAATAAGTATAGCTCCTCTATCTATTTCATAGAACCGTTCAATGAGATTAAGGAGAGAAGATTTTCCCGCTCCTGTAGCACCAACGATTGCGACGATTTCTCCTTCATTTATAGAAAAGGATATATCTTTTAGCACACGATCCTTCCTGTTATAAGAGAAGGAAACAGAACGAAACTCAATTTTACCTCCAATCTCTCCTCTCTTTGGATAAGGCAGTCCATCTATCTCTCTTTCATGGTCGAGGAGGCCAAAGATCCTTTCGAGTGAAGCCATTGCAGATTGTAAAATATTATATTTTTCTGAAATATCTCGAATCGGCTGAAAGAACATCCTTATATATGAAATAAAAGCCACAAGGGCACCAATAGTAATTGTTTCCTGAACCACCTTACCTCCCCCGTACCAGATGAGGAGGCCAATTGCCCCGGAACTCAAAAGATCAACAAGAGGAACAAAGAAGGCATAGATAGAAATCTGCCTCATATTAGCCAAGTAATATTCTTCATTCAGTCTTTTGAATCGACGTCCATTCTCTTGCCCTCTTAGGAAAAGCTGGACAACTTTAATCCCTGAAAAATTTTCGTGGAAGAAGGAGTTCATCTGCGCTATCCTTGAGCGAATCTCGCGAAAGGCCTCCCTTGCTTTACGGCTAAAGAATAGTGTGATGGTAAAGATTAAAGGAATGACAGCAAATAAGACAAGCGAAAGATCTGTGCTGAGGTGAATTAACAGTATTATAATCCCTATAAAGAGAATCATATCCTTGAAGAGGTGAATAAGAATGGAGGTAAACATCTCATGAACATTCTGGATATCGCTGGTCAATCTTGTAACCAATCTTCCCACAGGGTTTTTGTCGAAGAATGAGACAGGAAGCCTTTGAAGATGGCTAAATACCTCCATACGGAGGTCATGCATCATATTCTGACCGGATACTTCCATAAGATATACCTGAACGAAGTTGAGTCCAAAATTTGCCATTAGGATAAGGACTATTAAGAGACTTAGGCGCAAAACTCCTTCAACATCTTTTCCCCTTAAGGCAAGGAGATCCTCCTTTTTCAATTCCCTCATCCTCTCGAAAGAAATGAACCCATAATTACCTGAGCTTTCAAAAAGGGAAGGGTATTTTTTAAGCAAGACCTCATTCCTCAGCTTTTCAATAGATAATATGTAATAACGATTTTCTGTAATAAGCCCCTTCTGCTGAAATTGGGCAAACTCTTTACGATCCATTAATTTAATTGCATTTGAAGGAAGTATAAATCTTTCCTTCCCATCCTTTGTGATGAGAAACTCACCATATCTTTTTAAAAAATATTCTTCCTCAGGGGAACCATCCTTCTTGAGGATGATCTCCCTTGCAGAGATAATGATATATCTATCAATGGCCTCTTTGGTAATATAAGGAATGAGAAGATCGAAGATTGCCATGATCAAGATGAAAATAAGGGAAATAGCCATTGGAAACCAATAGGGACGAAGAAATACACCCAATCTTGCCATGAGTTTCAGGTCATATGCCTTTCCCAATTTTCCTTCCTCAATATATCCAAAATCTGTATACATATTTAGTCCAACTTCTTAGAATTTAGATTCCTTTATCATAATTACTTCGAATTACTGTTGTTAACTTTCTCAAGTTCTTCTTCTAATTGCCTCTCCTGATAAAGTTTTGCGTATATTCCACCTCTCTCAAGCAGACCCATATGATCCCCAATCTCCACAACCCTCCCATTATCTAAAACTATGATCTTATCTGCCCTCCTCAGTGGGAGAACTCTATGTGTGATAAGAATGCATGTCCTCCCTTTTAGAAACTCATCAATACCTTCAAGGATAAGTTCCTCTGTATTAATATCTACTTGTGAGAGGGCGTCATCAAGAATGAATATAGGAGGGTTCATCAGAAGGGCTCTTGCAATAGCAATCCTTTGTCTTTGTCCTCCTGACAGTGTCACACCTTTCTCTCCAACCAAAGTTTCCATCCCTTCAGGAAATTCCATGATCTCATCATAAATCTGTGCGATTCGTGAAACCCTCTCAATCTCTTCCATTGTAGCATCGAGCTTTCCAAAAGCGATATTTTCTCGAATTGTATCTGAAAAAAGGAAGGTCTCCTGGGGAACATATCCGATGGATCTTCTCAAAACTCTGAGCGAAAGCTCGTGGATTTCGATTCCATCGAAAAAGATACTTCCTCGAGGAGGCTCTAAAATTCTCGTAATTAGATTACATAAAACAGTCTTTCCTGCACCTGTTCGACCAACAATAACAATCCTTTCACCTTCATTGATGGTAAGATCAATATCCTTCAGAAGTGGCTCCTTCCCATCTACGGAAAATGTTAGCCCCTTTATTTCAATACATCCCCTCAATAAATGTTTATCAGTGATCCTAACAGAATCCCTGATCTCGGGGACCTCCTCAAAGATACGATTTAATCTTTCCATAGAGGCACTACCCCTCTGAATTACATTAATTGCCCAGCCCAAAGCCATCATAGGCCACGAAAGCATGCCAAGATAACTCATAAAGCCTACTAAATCACCTGTGGAGATAGATTGAAGAATAGTTAGTTTCCCCCCTAAGAAGAGAACTATTGCCAGGGAAAGATTTGAAAGGAATAGAATTAGGGGGAAAAACATACCCCAAAGCTTTGTCAAACTGATATCCTTCTGAATATATTCCCGACTTAACCTATAAAGCTTTTCCCTCTCTTTCTCCTCCTGAACATAAGCCTTTATTACACGAATACCCGCAATCGATTCCCTTATCCTTTCTGTAAGGGTAGCAAATGTTTTTTGAAGAATCCCAAAACGTTTATGGATCAATCGACTGAAGATGAAGGTAACCAGAGTGATTAATGGCATGGGTAAGGTAGCATATAGGGTTAAAAGAGGATTAATATAAATCATGAAAAAGACTGTCAATACTCCAAGTATTATTGTATCCACTAAAAATACCAAACCCAATGCCATGGCCATACGAACAGCCTCAATATCATTCGTAGCATGGGCCATCAGGTCTCCTACCTTTGTTCGATTAAAATAGGAAGGCGATAAGGTTTGAAGATGAAGAAAGAAACGATCCCTAAGCGCCTTCTCAATTCGCCTTGCTCCTCCCAATAATAGATATCTCCACACATACCGAAACCCCCCGATACCTAAGGCCAGAATAAGAATCTCTAAGCCGTAGATGAGTAGGCCAGTGGGAGAAATCTTCCCTGCTGTAAGATCATCAATGGCATGTTTTATAATCATGGGGATGAAAAGTTGAAGCACATCTACAATCAATAGGGCAAAAAGTCCAATCAATATTCGCCATTTATTATTCAATATGTCATTTTTAAGAGTCCTAAATGCCTTCATCCTCTTGATCCTGCAATCTAATAAATTTAATAAACCCCTTTCTTAAATGTCAATCCTCTGGATGAACTTACTGTTACCTAAATTGAGCGATTTTTTACTAAAAGCCTTTCCGCCAAAGGCGGATCCGCTTTGG